>JAGXIV010000011.1 GCA_024635485.1 bacterium
TCCTGACAAATCAATGTAATAAGCGCTGTGAATATTGTGATCTAGATTTTCGTAATTCATCGATGAATAATAAGTATTTAGATACACTTATCACTCTTTTACAGTGAGAGGAAGTAAATATAGAATATTTGCATGTAAACTTTTTTGGTGGAGAACCCCTTTTAGAATTTGAAAAGTTAAAATATTTCATAGATCATATAGCTCTAAAAAATATAAAATTTTCTGTGTGAACAAATGGAGTTTTACTTACACAGAAAATACTAGATTTTTTTAAACAGCAAAATGTAAGTATCCATATGTCAGTTGATAATATTACAGGGACTTCATGACTTAAAAAGCTCAATTTTTCAAGTTATGAGAATATTGAAATAAACTTTATTCAGGATCCGGATTTCTTGTTTCAAAGTCAGAAAATAGCTGATGATATCTACGCTTTAGGCATAAAACGTATAAATTTTATGCCCGTATTTGCCACAAAAAAATGGTCACAAAAGAGATTTATAGAAGTAGGAAAGATTCTCAAATATTTATATAATTTTTCAGATAGAAGTATACAGCTCTTTTGATATTATAATGGTTTTTCTGCAGAAAAGCAGTTTGTTTTGGATACAGATGGATACTTTTACAATGATTTGGATAGTTTACTTTGGCTTCAAAAACAGTATTCTATAACCGAGAGAGGGACTCGATTATACATAGAAGAGGTATCAAAGAATATATCTCTGAATGATGAAGAGATATCACTCAAAAAATTATTTGATGGGTATGATGAGAATGCTCTGAAAGAGTGTGTGCTATGAATTCCCAAAAAAATGTGACTCGAAAAAGATTATATCCTCTTAGCTGATGTACTCGCACATGTGAAGCAAAAATTTTGAGTGTAGCGCAGTCCTTACAGGCTGTGAAATAGAGTTTACAAATTATTGTGGGCTTGATTGTAATGGTTGTATCAGAAAAGATTCAACAGATTTCTGATTTCTTGATATAAATACACTGCAAAATATTTGCTCATATGTCGATGAAAAAAAATTTACTGAAATTGTAATTTCTGGTTTATGAGATGCATTCCTTCATCCTAAATTTTATGATTTTTTAGAATATATATTTAAGCGCTTTCCAGATATTATGGTATATGTCATGACGAAATGACAAAGTATTTCAGATAAAGATATTGAGAAATTTGCTGTCATGAAGTCTGAATGAAAAAATATAAATCTCACTTTTTCTCTCTTTTCACTCGAAAAAAATCAGTATAAACAAGTAACATGAGGGGGCGATTTGGAGAAATTATTACAAGTTATTAAGTCAGCTCATACACAAAGAATTAACTTTAGTTTTGAGTTTTTTTTAGATAAAGGAAATATAGCTTATATATCGCAGTTTCAGAAATTTGTTTCACTTTTTGGAAAGGAGTTTAGATATACTATTCCTCATAACTGGGGATGAAAATTGAACTCTAAAATCTATAAAAACTTATTTGATGAGACGCTGCTTGAGAGTATAATTAGTAAGAGAGTACCAGGAGAAATTTGTGAAGCATTTGAAGGAGAGTATGTATTTTTTGATTTTGCTGGAAGAGTATATAAGTGCTGACTTGCAAGAGAATCAAAAGAATTATTTTTATGAAATATTAACTCAGGGGAATTCTTAAGAGCATTCTCAAGTCTTGACTATAATAGCTGTAAGTCTTGTAGCTATTTTTCTTATAAAACCAAACTATGATAACAAAAATATTTTATACACTCATACTCTTTCCTGAGATTTCTTATGACTCACCGGTTTTAGAATTTCAATTAGTAGATATTTTTGAAAAAGAATTTTGAGTATTAGAACTCAGTTTTATAGATGATTCATGACGTAATACAAACATTACTTTTCGACATAAAAATATTTTTTCTTGAAATGAAAAAGAAAACATAACTCATTGGAATATAAGTTGAGAGAACCAAAAATTACTTTCTGAGCTATGTTTAAAACTAAAAAATAAAAATACAGAATTCACATTTTTTGAGAATGTAAAATACTATAGAGATCATGCTTTTGGAGTTGTTTTGACAATAACAAGTAAATGTAACATTTTTTGTTACTATTGCTTTAATGATATTGATTATGATTTAAAATATCGTAATACTCGTGAGAACTATGGACTAGAATACTGGAAAGATATAATTGATGATCTCTATAAAAATGGAACAAGAGTCGTTATATTAACTGGTTGAGAACCTATGGTTGCTCCATTTTTTTGGGAATTATTAGACTACCTCAAGCTCAAGTGAATTTTTGTACATATTAATACAAATGGGACTGTATTACAGGATAAAATTCTTGAAAAACTCAACGCAAATTATAGTGTAAATATGATGGTCTCTCTCCATGAATTCAATAATAAAGATTATTATCAAGTGAATGAAAAATGACTTGAGATGACTTTTGATATTCAGAAAGTTCCAAAAAAGTTTCAAATGCTTTTCACAGATAAAATGGCTCAATTGCGAAAAGTAAATGACTGTAAAAATATTAGTTTGGAGTTTCTGACTATTTTAGTTTGGAAAAATATTTTAAATCTCGAAAAAATTTATCAGTTTGGACAGCAGTGTTGAGTCGACTTTCATGCTTGGCAATTTTTCCGCTTGTATGGTACAAAAAATAATCTCTGAGCCTCTAAATCAATGATGGATTTAGCCGTGAATAAGATGTATCTCCTTAATAAAAAGTATGGAGTAGATTATAAAATAGTAGATCCTGTTCCATTTTGTGTTACAAAAAATATAGAAAGAGCGAGTCAGGTCATTGACGGGGTATTATCAGATTCTCATGACGTAAAAACAATCATTACAACGCAGGGCTTTGTTCAGATGATGAGCGCCTATGATAATAATTTTTGGAATATTTCTGATACTTCTATTGCTGAAGTATTTCGCTCTGAGTTTGTATATAAGCAGCTCAATAACGGTTTTCTCCCAAAAGAATGTGAAGACTGTATTTATAAAGAAAGTTGTAGATGAGGAAGTAGAATGGATGCAAATATAGCCTATGGAGACTATGGAGAAAAAGATCCAATTGCAGATTTTTCAAATAAAATTACCAAGTAATATGGATATTAGAATTGTAAATACTTGTGATAGCGACTGTATGTACTGTCTGGAACAGTCTCTTAGAAAGAAACAGAAATTTATCCCCCGTGAAGTAATTTTAAAACTTCTACAACAACAACGTAGCAATTTTCCAGATGATAGTATTCTTGCCTTTTATGGATGAAATTCACTCTTACATCCTAATTTAACTGGTATTATTACAGATGCAAAAAACCTATGATTTAAAAGTATTTCCTTGCTTACGAATACTCAAGGTATAACTCAAAAGTATTTAGAATATTTACAATCTTGTGGACTTACTGGAATATCTTTTTATTTTCATTCTCTCGATAGTGAAATTCATAATATGATTGTTCAGAAGTGAATTTCACTTGAAGAGTTATATAAAAATATATCTATTATTCAAAAAAGCTGAATATCATATACCTGTATCATCCATGTGAATCAGCAAAATATAGGCTTGTTATATAAGATTGTAGCAGAATTATATATAAAATATTCAGTAAAGAATTTTGAATTTATAAGAGTGAGATTACTCTCAAGGGCAAAAAATAAATTTAGTAAACAATTAGAAATTCTACCTGAAAATCAAGAAAAAGATATAGCTCATCTAGAAAGAATATTACAGAAAATAAAAGCCCAGTATGAATTTATTCACTTTGAAAATAAATAATAAATAAAATATGACAGTTTTAAATAGAGATTTAATAGATGGAATAAACATAAATATAGACAGGGTGGAGGTCTTATTTCGGATTACTCGATTATGTAATCAGTCTTGTATTTTTTGCTCTGTTGAAACAGATACTCATACGATTCATCCTTATGATAATATTACTGATACAATTGATGAAATAGCTATTACATATAAGTGAAATACTATAGAGTTTGTGGTGACATGATGAGAACCAACACTTCATCCGCGTTTTGCTGATATAGTAGAATATCTTTATAAAAAATGATTTTACATAAAGCTTCAAACCAACGCGGTATATTTCTGAAATGAAAGAAACTTCCTTAGGACAAAGGATTATTTTGATAAAATTGATTTTTTTATTTCTTTTCATTCTCACAATGAAAAAGTATATGATTTTCTTACCTGATCAAAATGACAATTTAATATTGCGGTGAAGGGAATAAAAAATATTATATCAGCATTAGATGAGGATATTGAGCTAAATATTGTACTAAGCTCATTAAATGTAAAACTTCTCAAGGTATATTTTGCTTTTTTAGGAAAAAACTTTTGAGGAGGAAAGAATTATACAGTAAATATTTCATGTCTCACAAATATTGCTAAATACAGCTATGGGAAAACCCTATTGGCTCGTTTTTCTGATATCAAAGATTCTATTAATGCATCTCAAGCTATTGTAGAGGCTTTTGATATTCAGATCCGTAGAGCTTTTGGTGGAGAGTGTGATATTCCATTTTGTATAGCACAACACTTATTTTATTATGATGATATGCTGTATAGTAAAGAAAAAATCACGAATAATAGAAAGAAATTAGATAACTGTAGCCTTTGTCAGTACAATGATTACTGTAGTTGAGTACTTTCTTTGTATATTGAAAAGTATGGAGAAGAGGAGTTTGTTCCAATTGAAAAATAAAGCTATGAAGTTCCAAATAATATCTCATATGACCACACTCTGCAATTACGATTGTAGTTATTGTGATGTGGATAAGGATGGAATTTTTATAAGTCTTAAAACGAGAGATGATATAATAGACTTTATTAAAAATAATAGAAATTATATTGAAAGATTTAAATTCTTTGGGGGGGAACCTCTCCTTGGTTTTCAGCATATTTCTCATATTATAGATGCAACTTCAATGACATTATGAAACAATTTTGAGATAGTGACAAATACGAGTCTACTTTCGGAGAAAGTATGTGAGTATTTAGAAAGATATTTTTCTCATATATTCTTTTCTATAGATAGTGAAAATGATTTTTCATTTGAAAGAGTTCTTAGCTTCATTCAAAAATATAATTTAGAAACAAAATTACATTTTAATCTTGTAATATCTCCTTGAAAAGAAGAAGAAGCATTAGAGCAATTTAACATACTCTATGATGAAGGAATGAGAGGTTTTAATATTCTTCCCGTATATTTCACGCAAGTTTGGGAAAAGCAAAATCTAGAAAATCTATGAAAATTGATGAAATATATATTAGATATTTCACTCTCAGATAGCACGCTAAGACTCTATGGATTTCAGGAAAATTCATGAGAAAATACTTCTCTTGCCAATAATACTATATTTATTGATGTATATGGAGACATTTATTATAGTGATATTGTGACGACGTTTATGTGACAAATACTCAAAGATAAACTCAAGCTTGGAAATATTAAGTATTTTGATTTGCAAACTTTAGAGCATTATGATTTTTCAATGCAAAAAAAATATATTTCGCTCTTAGAAAAAAAGAATTATGATACGGTAAAGTGACAGAAACAGTTGCATAAAATTATGGATTATTTCTCAGAATATCTGAACAAAAAAAATGGATAATATTACGAATTTACTCGCAAAAGAAAAAACGACCAAACAAAACAGAGTTTGGGTACGTATTTCTGCTGCGTGTAATAATCTCTGTGTTTTTTGTCTTGATAGTGATGCTCAAGATGGCCGGCTGATAGCGCAAGACATAGTGGAAAAAGAAATCCGAGATTGATTTAAACCATGATACGAGAATCGAGTTATTATTTCAGGCTGAGAAGCGAGTATTAATCCAAAATTTCCACAATATATTGCCTATGCAAAGGAGCTTTGATACGATAGAGTACAAACCGTTACAAATGGAAATATGTTTGCAAGCGAAAAGTTCTGTACAAAAGTTTTTGATGCAGGACTTGAGGAAGTTACGTTTTCTTTTCATGGTCATACCTCGTCACTTCATGATTATTTGGTCTCTACTCCATGAGCTTTCAAGAAATCTCTGAGAGGTTTAATATATATCAAAAAATATTACCCTGAAGTTATAATAAATATTGATATTGTAGTTAATAAGGTAAATGTTGATTTTCTTCCTGATATTGTGAAGTTCTTCATGAAACTTTGAGTATATGAATATGATATTCTCCAAATTATCCCATTTTGACGAGGATTTAAAGAGCATAAAAATACTCTTTTTTATACTATTTCAGAGCATAAAGATGCACTTACAGAAACTTGGAAGCTTTCACGAGTTCCAGGCATGTATATGTGGACTAATAGATTTCATGTTGAGGCCTTTGAGTGATTTGAAGATTTGATTCAAGATCCTCGAAAAATAAAATCAGAAGTTTTATGAGAATCGAAAGAAATGTTTGCTCCATTTATTGAATCAAATGGTGAAGTAAAGCCTGAGTGTTTTTGAGAGCGCTGCGAATATTGTTTCTTGGAGCAATACTGTCATGGATTTTTGAATAATCTCAAAACCCGAAAACTGGAGACAAGCTCTAAGGATTATATTTTAGAGGGAGAATATTTTCCGAGTGATGTATTTATAAAGTATTGAAAAAGTGCCGAGGATTTTAAAAGTTCACTCAAAAAAATAAAAGAGAATTATAAAAAAATTATAAACCTCCCAAAGTGTTTATGATGAAGTGGGGAATATACCTCATATAATGATTCTAATACAAATCAGTCTCTCGAAGAATATACCGATGTCTACATCCGAGATTTATACAGAAAGAAATCTCTCCGTTGTTGAGAGTGTACATACAATGATTCTTGTGAATGAATTCACCTAAATTTCATTCGAAGTTATGGCTTTTCTTTGTTAGAGCCAATTCAGAAAAAAATAGAGAGATAATATTTTTTATTTCATCTTCTTTCCATTATACTCCCTACATACAAGAAATAATATATATCTATGGCAAATATTGGCTACATCCAGGTAAACAGACATTGTAATAATGCCTGCCACTTTTGTAGTAATCCGAGTAATGGAAATAATATAAGTTATGAGAGATGAATTGAACTTATAGATGATTTTATCACTCGCGATTATAGGTGAATTATATTTACTGGAGGGGAACCAACGCTCTCTCCAGATCTCCCAAAATGGCTTAGATATACAAAAGAAAAGGGAATCGAAAATAGAATGATTTCTAATGGCATGATGTGTAGTAATACAGCATTTATGAATCGTTTGGCAGATGCTGGTTTAGAATTAGTACATTTTTCTGTATTTTCATGTCATGAAAAAATACATGATTTTCTCTCTGATACTCCAGGAAGTTGGAAAAAACTTATGATGTCTATTACGAACGCACTAAATGCTGGAATTCGTGTTCAAATTAATACCGTTATAAATCACTATAATCAAAATCATCTTGATGCGACTGTAAAATTTCTGGTGAAACATTTTCCAAATATTCAGCACTTTGTGTGGAATAATTTAGACCCAGAGATGATGAGAAAAACTGATACTGCTTGGTCGACTCTTCCAGATTTTGATGCATTTTCAGATCCTTTAAAGAAAGCTATGCATTTCTTAGAGTCTACTGGAAGGACTTTCAGAGCTGAGAAAGTACCATTATGCTATATCCGCTGATATGAATGGTCATCTACTGAAACTCGAAAAATTGTAAAAAATGAAGAGCGTATTGTACATTTTCTCGATTTCAGAGAAATGATTCATGAAACGGAGTGGGATCATGGAAAAGATAAAAAATGTAAAAAATGTGACTTAGAGGCTATATGTGGATGAGTATATGAGCGTGAAAAATATTATAATTTTGTAAATGTATATCCACAAAAACTAAGCTTAGATGACAAACAAGATATTATTGACCTAATAAGAAAGAAATAATAAATGTAGAAAGTGTATTTGGAATATCAAAAATAATTATTGTAAATCCTCATAATATATAAGGAGA
This sequence comes from bacterium, assembly GCA_024635485.1. Taxonomy (GTDB): domain Bacteria; phylum Patescibacteriota; class Gracilibacteria; order BD1-5; family UBA6164; genus JAACSU01. The sequence continues at coordinate 7,973 of JAGXIV010000011.1, forward strand.
GAGTGCAAAGGTTTTTACAATCTTTATTATATCTCTCCTTTTATATTCTTGAGTTTGTTGTTTTTTATGATAATTATCTACTCACTTATAAATATAGAGTATTTTTTCTACATCTTCTTGGCTCATTGGATTTTTAATCTCCATGAGTAGTTTCTTTGGTTTTTTTTCAGACTGAAATAGCTCAGAAATAACTGATTGATTTCAGTAGTTTCGCAGGAAATCGTTTCTATCAATAATCATTCCTGCCTTCAAATCTTCTATTTTTATAAAGCTTTCTTCCTGCGACCTAAATGCAATTTTATATGAAGCCCACAAGAGTTTCAGAGTGAAGTAAATACTTAGATAGAGTGTAAGAATAAGAAAGGCTTTGTTGAGAAATACCTGTGTATTGTTTTGAATATCATCATAAGAGAGAAATATGAGAAGACAGAGTGAGAGAAGTATGAATAAAAACTGGAGATTATACCCAAGTTTTTCCTGAAATTGGAGTATGGTATACTTGAGAAAAATAAATGAAAGAGCGACTCAGGTAACACCTAGGAAGAATATTATAATAATTCCATTATCAATATTTAAAATAGAAAGAAATAATTCACTTGGGCTAAAGTCAAAGGCTTTATAAATCCTATCAAGAATATAACTACGATTGAGTCTTTCTAAAAGAAAAATAATCAGAAACATGAGAAATCCAAAAGCTATTTTTTTGTAGTATCTTGTTAGTCCATTATTTATTTTCTCATGTATGAGTTTTTGTTTTTGAGATTCCCATAGTTGAATAAACACATTATTTTTCCCAGGTAATATTCGCTGAATCCAAAATATAAAAAAATAGCCAAAGAGATATAAGAGTGTTACCAGTCAAATAGCTCATAGGAGAGAAATAATAGAGGTATCTATAAGGAAGAGAGAAAGTACAAAAATATATTTCACATCTCACGCTCACCAGAGTCAAAAATGATATAAGGCAAAACAAACTCCTAGTGCAAGAAAGAATTGAATTAAAAAAATAGCAATATGAATTTCTCAAAAAAATCAGAATTTAAATGAAAAAATATACCAGAAAGGGAGGAGGATTAATAAAGATACCAGATGTTTATTAGGGATTCTTTTTTCTTTGATATCTGAAGAAATAATTTTGAAATTCAACAATCAAAAAATAGTAAGCAGTATACCTGAAATAAATATTTCCATTTCTATAAACTAGGATTATAATTTTTATAAGTATATATTTTTATTTCCATTAATAAAGGAGTATGTCTCAAGAAAGTGTTCTATGATATGAAAATAATATTTTAGTTTCTGAGTATAGAGAAAGATTTTATAGAATTCTACATGAAATATTTATGATGCTTCCTCTTTCTGCTCCAATGAAAGAAAAGTTTTTAGCACTCGAAGAGTATTCTCAAAAACATTTTTTATTAGTATCAGATATTTCTACGCTCCTTTTGAATTTTAAGAATTTTAAGTCAGATTCTTCGCTTCATAAATTTATATGAGAATTAGGGCATTACTTAGATGGTACAATAAATCTTCTGAGTAGTAATGCTTGAGAATATATAGAATGAACCCATATACGACTCACTCTTAGCGATAATAATCCAGATAATTCTATTGTAAATCATCCAGATCATGAAAATGGAGGAATGCTATGATGGTGAGATAAAAAACCTGAAGAATGGAATAAGATATTTGCTCAATCATTTTCTATTATTCGTGAAGTAAATCATGATTTTTTTATGGAACTCCAAGATATGGTGCAAAAAATTGTTCCAATGAAGACATCTAAGGATGTGCATAATTCTTGTACCTATAAAGAATGTTTCTGAACTTTATATTTGGGATATACAACTGGAACTGAGTTTCCAGAACTTCATATTGTAGAAGCGCTCATACATGAATCGAGCCATAATAAATTGAACCTCATTATGCAAAGTCAGAGACTCCACAATAATGATTATAATTTAAAATATTATTCTCCTTATAGACCAGATGCTCGTCATATTCATGGAGTATTACTCTGAGTTCATGCTCTCGTTCCTGCAGTTTATGTGTTATTACAAGCTGCAGAAAAATGATTGCTTACAGATATACAATGGAAAGAAAAAATTATATTATATCATATCAAAAATAAGTTGGGTCTTAACGTCTTAAAAAAACATATGAAACCTACAACTATTGGTCTAACAATACTCGAAGATATTATAGAAGTAATAAAAAAGTGTGATAGTATGATTCAGAAAATGAAGTTCATTGAAAGTCTTGATATGAGTAAAATCCAAGGAAGTGCTAAAAGGCACTTTTTACAAGTAAGAGAAGAATATCCAGGTGTTCAGTACTAGTTTTTTGCATTTTTTGTCAGGATATGGTGTAATGAAGGAGTATACCATTATTCTTCTCCATAATTTATGAAAAAAATAATACTTTTCCTTTCTCTCACTCTCATTTTTTTTCCAGTTGCTTTGTTTGCGAATACTCAAGCAAGTACAGTTTCTTGGAACGCTACTTCATGAAAAACAAATTGTCCAAGTACTACATGACATTGACTCAATCATAATTGAGTCATACGGAATCCAAACGGATCAGTGAATAAGACTGGTTCAACTTTTTGTGATAACCATCTCAATTATGTCGATGATATTATATGACCATTTAGAAACAAGAATCAATGATACTCATGTCCCAGCGGTCTCAGAGCTATTTCTATTCAGAGGTATAATGGGGCGACTCCTGTTCCAAATACTTCTCCTTGGACAAGATATAGGATTACATGTCGTAGTTGGGATGATACAAATCCAGTCATAGCAAGAACTATTTCTGGAGGAACTACTGCAAATAATACTTGGACTGATCAAAATGTTACTACCACGGCAAGTTGTAGTGATACCTGAAGAAATGGTTCTTCTTCTATCGGTTCATGATGTGGAACTATCCAAAGAAGATTACAAACTACAGCTTTTACAAACTGTAGTTCTTGAGGTTCATGGTCAAATGCTTCAAGTACGAATCACAATGTTTCAAATGGGAGTGTGCTTGTTAATTACGTATGTTACAGGGTAAAAGATACAGCTTGAAATGGCTTTGTATATACACCTGTAACTATTATAAAAGTTGATAAACAGGATCCTACAATCGCAGTCGCTATTTCTGGTGGAACTACGAGTAATGATACGTGGACCAATCAAAATGTTACCACTACTGCAACATGTAATGATGCTTCTGGATCATGATGTGGGACCATTCAAAGAAGATTACAAACTACATCATTTGCAAGCTGTAGTTCTTGAGGTTCATGGTCAAATGCTTCAAGTACGAATCATAATGTATCAAACGGGAATTTACTTATCAACTATGTGTGTTATCGGGTACGTGATAACGTTAATAATGGATATATTTATTCAGCTATTAAGACAATAAAAATAGATAAAGAAATTCCTGCACTTGTCGATGTATCAAATACAAATGCAACAAATCTCTTAGCGAATAATGCCTATAATTATTCTGTGTCTATCTCAGATAGCGGAGGATCTCCAATTATTTCTTTGAGATATAGAAAAGAAAATACTTCTGATAATCTCTTGTGATCAAATATAATAGATTCTTCTGCTCCATGGTCGTTTGTCTGGAATATAAGAAATGTAGATAATTATAGAGTAGCAAATGGAGGAAGACTCTATACATTTCAAATAAACAGAATTTGTGATCAAGCTTGAAACTGTTCTACATGGTCAAAAAATTTCGACCATTCAGTGTTTGCGAATCCTACGGCATCATTTTTAGGTACAAGGGATATAACAACAAATCAACTGACGAATGTTTCAAATGTAGCTGATGGTTCTGCAAAAAATCTCACTATTCTCTTGCAAGATATATATTGAAATAAGATTATTCCAGCTACAGGCATCAATAGAACTATAGATTTCCATATGTCCATGAATAATAACTTAAGACTCAATCAATATACAAATACAACTACTTGAAATAATATGAGTGCTGTATATGTTGGTAGTACCACGAATGAAATTCAAATTGGTTGAGCTCAAGGACCAGAGAGTCAATCTATGTTCGATAACATTCCAACGACTTGATCTTTTCATAATAATACTACTAACACTTATGTAATTCCATTTTATGTATATGCACCAACTAATAACCAATATGATAAGGTTCCAGGTTCGGCAAGTATGAATTCTATGAGTTTTGATGTGAACGATAGCTTAGGAACATATAATGCAAATTCTATAGCAAACTCAAGTTTTGATTTACAATTTTCTCCAAGATATTATTGAAACTTTAGTGGTGAAATTCCAAATAATTGATTTATAGAATGATCTCCACAAAGTTCTAATTATTCATTTACTACAAATCCTTGAAATGCTGTGAGTAATAGTCTTACACTTTTTGAATTTGGAAATGTAATTTGAACAAATAATCTAGTACATCCTAGGTTTAATCTGAGTGCAGGATTATCAAGTACGAGTATGAACTCTATCAATGAGTGACAACAAGCAGCTTGGTCAAATATTTCTGTATTTAGGTCTTGATTTACAAACTCAAACGTTTCTTCTCTTATGCAGTTAGAATCATGAGCTCTAAATGGTCAAAGTTCGCCCTACCTTGCAAGTATATTAAAATATGATGTATGATGAAAACAGGTAATCTATCCTTCAGGAATTATCTGAAAAATTAGTTATCATGATGTAGCTACTTGAGATGAATGATTTCAAAAAGGTATAAAAGTTTTATGAAATACCATAACTGATAATGCACAAGAAGTTGCAGATAACCAATTTATGAACGACGTTCGAATTCTATGAACTCTGAATAAAACAAATTTACGAAGACAGATTGAAGAAAATGTTTATAGAGTTATAGCAAATATTGATGTGAAAACTACAACTGATTTCACAGTTAATTCTAGTGATCTCAATTCAACAACTTGGAACTCAACTAAGTTTAATAAGGGTTGAATGTCTCGATGAATCTCGCTGTATGATGAAAATGTACTATATTTCGGTAATATGTGATGAAATACTGTCACTCTGAGTCAAGCATCAAATATCGAATGAATTAAAACAATTGTCGTAGAAAATGGGAATCTCGCAATTACATGAAATATACTTGATTCAGATAACGACGCATTACTTTGAATCATTGTATTATGATGAGATATCTATATAGATACCCAAGTTACAGATGTTCATGCAGTGATGTATACGAACCAATCTCTCAGAAGTGATAAAGGGGGTGCACCATATAATTGAGCAAATCTTCAGGCAACTGATTTACGAAATCAACTTTATGTAAAATGATCTATTTTTAGTGAAAATACCATTTGAGTATCACAATCAAGTCCACCGCAATGTCCGTATTATGTTGTAAGTAGTATGTGTAGCACTACTGAGCAAGCTCAACTCTATGATCTTAATTACTTAAGAAGATATTATATTCAAAATATTGATACTAACTCAGATTGAATACCAGACACTCAGTCTCCAACATGATTACAGTCTCAAGGCTCAACTCCTTCAACGATAGAAAACTCTGTTATTATTGATTATAATTCAAAAATGCAATTTACACCTCCACCATTCTTTGAATAAAAAAAAAGACTTTCGAATTTCGAAAGTCTTTTTTTTATTCCTCTAGAAGAATTTAATTTTGTCTGCATTTGGATGCTCTTTAAGTTTTTCCAGTGTTTTTGCTTCAATTTGTCGGATACGTTCTCTCGTTACTCAAAATTCTTTTCCTACTTCTTCGAGAGTATGCACATCACCTCATTCAAGACCAAATCTCATTTTAATAATTTTTCGTTCTCTTGGAGTGAGGAAATCTAGCATTTCATTGAGATTTTCTTTCAGAAGATTCATATTTGTTTGCTCATCAGGAGCCATAGTTTTATCATCTTCGATAAAATCTCAAAGAGATGTGTCTTCTTCAGAACCAACTGGAGCATCTAGAGAGAGAATATCTTGAGAGATTCTCATGATTTGACGAACTTTTTTGATATCCATATCAAGTTCTGTAGCAAGCTCTTCCATGAGTGGTTCACGAGTCAATTCTTGTGTGAGTCTTCTATAGGTATGCGTAAATTTATTGATGGTTTCTATCATATGAACCGGAACTCGTATCGTTCGAGCTTGGTCAGCAATAGCTCTTGTAACTCATTGACGTATCCACCAAGTTGCATAGGTAGAAAACTTGAATCACTTTGTAGCATCAAATTTATCAACGGCTCTAAATAGTCCAACATTTCATTCTTGAATAAGATCTAGAAGTCCAAGACCTCTTCCCATATATTTTTTAGCGATAGAAACAACAAGTCTGAGATTCGCAGCAGCAAGTGTTTTTCGAGCTTCTTGATCTCATAATTTGATTCTTCGACCGAGTTCTACTTCTTGTTCTCCATTCAGTAAGTCCACTCGACCTATTTCATTGAGGTACATTCGAATAGAATCATCAGAGATTTCTGAAAGTGAAATGGTTCCTGAGTGGTCTTTTTTTGGTTTTTTATCATCAGAGAAGAGATTTGCCTTATCTAAACTATCAACGACATCTATTCCCATAGTCATAAGACGAGAGTAGATTTCATCAAGTAAGTCTACGTCATCCTCTGCATTTGGGATTGCATTCATAAGCTCATCTTGTGTGATTCGTCCATCGACTTTTCACTTCTTCATGAGTTCTTGTATTTCATCAGTCATGTCTTCGAGCATTTCTTCAGGAACTTCGTTATCGATGAATTTTTGCATTCATTTTCCGATTCTTCGTTTATCTTGATCACGTTCAATAGGCATTCTTTTGAGTCCCTTCTCTTTTTTGAGTGCTCAGATTTCTTCAAGAGCTTCAACAACTACATCATCTTGTGTCTCTCAAGATTCTATTTTTTTTGCAAGTTCTTCTGCCTCCTGTTCTTGGAGTTTCTCATCTTGAGCTTGAAGATTTTGCATTGCTGCTCCAAGTGTATCGAGGTCTATTTCTTGTATTTTTGATTTGATATCATCTTTTTTTGGTGTTGCCATGGTGGAATATATTATTACAGAAAAAAGCTTCTAGAAAATACTAGAAGTATATAGGTTCTATGATATACTTATTATTTCGTATAATTCAGTTTTTTTTACCTCGAAAAAGTAACTCTTTTTCGTGATGTATTCTATAAAAATCGATGTAAAATGCAAATAAAATTTTACTTTAAGTTATGTTTTTTTGCAATCTGGAGTAGTTCAGAATATTTTTTGAGTGCATCTTGGTCTCAAGCCGCAAGTTCGGATTTATATTTATCAGACAGTTTTTTATATGATACTCGATTAAATTGCACAAGCGAAGCTAAAAGAGCATCTTTTTTTTCTTCTGGTGATACATATTTTTGAGAATTTTGAAAACTCAGAGCTTTGAGTTTTTCCTTAGTCTCTAAATCTATAGATGAAAAGTATTTTGCTGTATCTCTCAGTGACTCATCTAGTTGTCTACTCTTTGCTTCCGGAAATAATATTTGAGATTCTATAAGCTCTGTAAAGCTTGGATCTTCGTAGAGATAACTGATAATCACATCATCAAGTGAAAATTGAGATGTGGGAATGATAGGTGCTTCCTCTTTTTTTCTCACTCCTCCTCTCTGTTTGTACATTTCATATATCAGTTTGAGAGGAGTCTTACTTATTTTTGCGATTTCTTGTAAATACATATCCTGTTCTATATTGTCACTATAACTTGAAATAGTTTCAAAAATTTCTGTGAGAAATTTTCGTTTTTCATCAATACTCTCTAAATTATAATTGGTATTTTTTATGAGATATTCTATAGGTGACACTGCAGCATTAATACGTTCTTGAAAATCTCAGCCATTTTCTAAATACTCATCAGGATCTTTTGCTCATTGTATTTCAATAATTTTTACTTCTAGGCCATTATTTTTTAGAAGTTCTAAAGATGATTTTGTTGCTTGTTCTCAGGCTTTATCATTATCAAAGCAGAGGTATATTTTATGAGTGAGACGTTTAATAATAGTTATATGCTTTTCTGTAAGAGCGGTTCCTGAAACTGCAACTGTTTGAAGGAAACCAAATTTATGGAGTGCAATAGTATCCATATATCACTCAGTTATGATTATTTGGTCTTTTTGCGTAACCACTTTTCTGGCTTTATAGAGTCCATAGAGAATAGAGGATTTATCATAAATATCACTTGCAGGAGAATTGAGGTATTTTGGTTCTCACTTTCCAATTATACGACCAGCAAAGGCAACAGTATCTCATCTAAGATTTTCTATAGGAAAAATAACTCTTCCTATAAATTTATCTTTTTTTGTTCTCAGATCTAAAAAAATCTGAGACTGACCAATTTGGTCATCTTCATATCATTTTTGTTTTAAATAATTGTAAAGATTTATACCAGAATCAGCATATCCAAATCAAAAATTTATTATATCTTCTTCACTCAAACCTCTATCCATTAAATATTTTTTTATTTCTGGATTTTCTTTCAGACTATTTTGATAATACGTACTTGCGTCCTTGTAGAGGGAATAGAGATTTTTTTTAATCTGAATTGTTTCTTTGCTTTCAGTAAATCCTTGAATTTCTCTTCCTGTTATATTTCAAAGAATTTGGACAGCTTCTCTAAATTCAGAGGATTCCATATCCATAATGAATTTTACAGGTCATCAGCCTTTATGACACCCGAAACAATACGCTATTTGTTTTACGGGACTGACTACGAAGCTTGGAGTTTTTTCGGAGTGACCAGGAAAAGGACAGAGAGCTTTGTAACTTGTTCCTGCTTTTTTAAGTCTCGTATATCTTCAAACGAGATCTACGATATCTATACTTTGTTCGAGGTCGTCTATAAAAGTCACACACATTAATCAAAAAATATTTTCTTTATTTTATCAATAATACTGTAAATGTAAACCAGTATTTTTTTGCTTATTTTATTAATTTGTATATATTTTGAGTATATAAAAATTTTTTATGAAAAAAACCTGAGATATTTGAGAAATTATTGCGATACAGTATCTTCAAAAACATAATTTTTTTGTAAAAGATACTAATTTTAAGTTCTGAAGATTTTGAGAAATAGATATTATTGCTGAAAAAAATAATAGATATTATTTTATTGAGGTGAAATACCGTTCACATTTATGATACGGATATCCAGAAGAGGCTATCATTCCTCATAAATTACATAAATGTTTGAGGACCATGCAATTTTACTGTAAAATTCATAAGGTGCCATTTGAGAATATCCAATTTGATGTTATTACTATATTAAAAGAAATTTCATCACATAAAATTACACATTATAAAAATATAGAATTATATTAGAGCATAATTTTCTTAATATCAAGAGTTAATAACGGCAATACTTTGTTTTAACACTAAAAGTATATTAGTATATTCAATAGTATATATTAATAATTGTCATGAAAAAAATATCCTCTCTCAAAGGTCTTACCTTATTGGAACTCGTCGTAGTTATTACTATCTTTTCTATACTCTCGACTATTTGATTTATTTCTTTTTCTAGGTATACCGCTGAATCACGAGATACTGCCCGTAAGGCAGACATTTCTGGAATTAATTCGACCTTAAATATATTTTTTGCACAATCTTCGTATTTTCCAAAACCAACAGATGGGGTAGAAATTACTTTTGATGGAGCAGTAGCATGGATACAAGGTGTTTTTTGAAAAGAATCGTGAGATGAAACTGGAAAAATATTTTGAGATTTAAAAGATCCATTGTATTGAAATCAGTATACCTACTCTACCACTGAAAATAAAAAAGAATATCAATTATGATATATTTTAGAGTGATCAAATGATGCTTCAAACATATTTTGAAAACAATCTGCATTTAATTTTAAAAATATTGATCCAATTATTCCAAAAACGTATGCTGCAGGATTTTATGATCCAAGTCTTTTAAATCCAAAAATTTGGCTTGACTGAGAAGATATAAATGGAAATGGAGATAAAACTGACAATCCTGCAAATGGTTCTGTCGTAACAACTTGGGTAAATAAGTGAAGACTTGGAGCTGCTTGAAATCCTACGGTTACAACGTGAGAAGTAACCTATATTAATGATTCTGTAAATAATGTAGATGGAGTATTTGTTGAAAAAGCAGATGGTTTGAGATTTAATGGCTCAAATTTTACTCAGTGAGAAATATTTTATGTTTTGCATGATTCCGGTTGAAAAGCGAGTGGAATCGCTATGCAATGAACAAACAAAGATTATATAATTTGATCATATTGAAATTATAGAAATGCACTCAAAATTTGATCTACTCCTTCACATATAAATACAGCTCCTGCAATTAAAAATACAAATAATCGAGCTGCATTCTTTTATTCATTTGTTACAGATGGTATAAATTATAAGTTTTTAAATAATTGAAATCTAATATCAGAGTGAGCAACAAACTCAATAAGTGGAGTTACGTGGGCTATAAATAAAGCTGGATGATACAATAAAACAAACGAACTCGCTGACTGGGGAATCTGAGAAGTTATTATATTTGATACAACACAATCAGATGATGTACAATTTCAAATGGAGTGATACCTCGCTCATAAATGGGATCTAGTAAAATATCTTCCAGCAGATCATCCATATAAAAATGAAGCTCCAGTGAATAGTTGAACTAACCCAGTTCCGGTATTACCCCCTGTTAAACCAGCGGACACTCCTAATAATCCTATATTTGTTGAAGGAAATTATAATAGACTTTTTACACATTGATATAATACGAGCTGAAATCATATAATATTTACGACTCCTTCCATCATAGCAAGTGATATTTCAAACCCTAATTTTTTTGATATAATTCAGAATAATAAGCTTGTCTATACTTGATATGAAAATATCCCTGCATCCTATACTACAACGGATTATAAGAGTTCTGGATGATTTATACTTCACTTAGAATCTCCTATAGCATTCTCGTGATCTCAAGATGATATTTCATCATATAGGGGAATTAAGGAAATTGATGGGGTTTTGAGGACTTCATACCAACGTTCTGCTATCTATAAAGATTTTTCTAATTATTTTGATAATTATTGAACCTATTATGTTGAAAATCTTTTATCTGAAGTAGTAGGTATTAATCCTATTAAACCATACTATTGTAGTGAAATATTAGATCAAAAACTTATTTATAATATTGCTCCCGAGGCAACTATAGATGCAACTCCCACAAGTGCTGAATCATGACTTTCTGGAGCAGAGTGAATCAATAATCAGGTAAAAATGACTGATTGAAATCTTAATATAGAATATCAAGCTAATCAAGAGGGGTGATATATAGAGATGAGATGGGATAATTCTGTACCATTATGATTTTTAAGAATATATAATTCGGTTTGAGCATTATCATCAGGTATGTCAAACGCTGAAGTTCAATTATTTACAGAATTTAATGATCCTGTTCCTGTATATACTCATAAACTTTGGGACACTACAGATGACTATATTATTGACTTAGATTTAGCGTGAATTGGAGAGCTTCATAATATTAAGTTATTAAAGATATTTGCTGCAAGCTGAAATACTATTTCAATTCGAGAAATAGAAGCGTATGCATGATGAAATATTGAAGATTGATATTATAATGTTGATAGTGATGGTATTGGTTGAAAACAACCTTATAAAGTCTACTGTGATATGACGACTGACTGAGGATGATGGACAAAAATCTGAGATAGTTTTATTGATCATTGAGATTTTGCCGGATTGCAAGATCCTAACATTTTTAAGTGATACTATTCTACTTGAAGTATAAATAATATTTTCGAAAACTCGCTGCGTAGTGATATAACACCACCCGTAGATACTCCTGATTCCAATGTACTTCGACATACTGGAAATACGAATTCATATTATGAACTATTTTTTGATGAAATTCCTTTTGTAGAGTTTGCTTCTGAAATTAGACTTTCAGCCTCAATGAAGGGAACAACTCAATCACCATTTTACTATAGTATCAAGTATCAATGACAAAGTGAGGTCACATTTCAAGCAAATAGTGATGCTACGAATGGAACGGTTTGGAGAAATGAAACTCTCAGAATTCCTATAACTGGTGTTTTAGAAAGTTTTACTTGGAAACTATGAAAGTGAATAGATGCTAGTACAACACCAGTTGATTTCACGAACCTATGATTTGATCTATTTTACAAATAAAAAATGAATATTAAAGCCTTTACCCTTGTCGAACTTCTTGTTGCAATTACTATATTAAGTATCTTAGGAACTATTTCTATCATATACTTTTTTAATAGTCTGTGAGAAACAAGAGATTCAAGCAGAGTCTCGGACTTAAATAATATTGTTACGAATTTAGAACTCTATTATACACAAGAATCTCGACTGCCTGAACCAGATAATGCTACTGATATAACGTATCAATGATCAATTGCATGGAAGCAGGGCTTGTTTTGATCAGGAGTTGTACAGAAAATAAAAAACTTTGGACTCGATATACCTAAAGACCCAAAATATGGAAATCAATACGTATATTCGGTCACAAATAATGAGAAAGAGTATCAAGTTTGAGGAGTGTATGAAAAACTTAAGTCAATAGATGCTATTACCTGAATAGCTCAATCAAATTTTAGTGTTGAAACGGCCTATGTAGTTTGAAACTTTAACCAAATAATGGTGAGGTCGCTCGTTTGAGATACCTATCATTATATTGCTACCCCATCTATAGTCGCAAGTGATCTTTCGTCCACTTGAGTCCTTGATATTATAACTGGGAGAAAACTTGTGTATCATGAATTCTTTAATCTTCCAAGTAGTTATTCTTGATTTACAGATACGAATAGATGATTTAACTTCAATGTAAGTGATCCTATAGTTTTTACTGGAAGTGTTACAGAACTCAAAACAAAGCAAGGACTAAATTCATTTATAAATAAACTTCGATATATATATGCGACGACTCCGACAGAGAGTTTTGATAAGTATATTTCTTTTCTCCAAGAAGAATGAGTGAGTAAAATAAAGAAATTTCTGAAGAAACAATACAATGTAGATTTTCCATATGCTTTTAGTTGTAATGATTTATTCTTATCAGGTGAAGCGCTTGAAAATGGATTTTATAAAATAGACCCGGATGGTGATGGACCACTGTGAGTACAAGAAGTATATTGTGATATTTGAGACGATAACAAAGCCTGGACAAAAATTGATGGGAATCATTTAGGAGCTGTAGATGGAAGCTTTTGAACATGAACTGATATTTCTACATATTATCACACCCTTTACAATACCTATGGTGATACTACTATTATGAGTCTTGCAAATCCGAGTGCGTCATGATTTGTATGACATATAGTTGGAGATCAGCTCAGTAATTATGAAGTTCACTTCGATGATTTTTCACTTGTAGATGCCTGAGATAAAATTCGTATGACATTATGGGTTGCTGATGAGACTGATGGTTGATGGTCAAATACTACCTCACTTAACCCTCAAGCATCTTATATGTTTCATAATAGAGTGTATTATACTGATGGAACATTCTCGTTAAATTGAGTTGAAAAAATTCTTGAAACTGCAAGCGTTTGATGAAAAAATTGGAAAAAAATTCAGGTAGAACATATAGTCAAAAAAGAACCACAAAGTTTTGCTTGGTATATTTGAGTTGATGCTGAGGATACTAAAGATTTATATTTTTCTTGAGTTGAGCTTGAACTCTATAGATTCTAACATTCGTTAAAAAAAAACGTTCATATGATGAACGTTTTTTTTTAATAATTAGTTTCTGATATTGTAGAGATTCAATATATGATATATTCTTTTTCATCAAATTTTTTCTCTGATAATTTATTTTTAAGTATTTCTATAAAATCAGAGCCAGTTAGAATTTTTGGTGATATATTTGGGAGAATAACGGCAAGTTTATCATAGTCTCTTTTAATTGCAATCACACCAAATTTTACTGGATCAAGACTCTTCATTTCAGCTTCTGAAATAACTTTTCTTTCTTCTATGATATCAAGTCGAAACTTGAGGGATTCAGCCTCAGCTAAAGTGAGAGGTTTAAACCTCTTATCTTTTGTGAGCGCCTCTAAAGTATTGAGATAAATATCCTGCGCTAAAGTCGGAGCTATTTCTTTAATATTTCCAGCTGAACCATGTACTTCTCCGTTGAGATAGAGCGTTACAAATGAGCATCATTTTCTACTCATATCTTCTTCTGAAAGAGCGAGAGAGAGTTCACTATATTGAGGTTCTCTCATTTTTTTGAAATATTGAGAGAGCGTTTCTTGTACTATTTCTTTCATATATTTTTGTTTAAAGGCTATTTTTTTCTTCGGCTATTTTGAGATCTTCCTCTTCACTTTTCTCTATCTGGTAAAATATATCTCCAAGTTGATCTGAGTTAGAAAACATATAGTACTTATAATACATAAGTTCAAATATTCCCTTAAAAAATATAAGGAGCGTATTAATTATTGGAAGGAGTATGAGCAGAGATAAGAGTCTAGCATATCCACTTTCTATATGTAAGAAAATAAATATTACTATAACACTCGTAAAAAAAAGTCCAAGAATACTTCCATAAAATCAAGTAAGGATATATCTATAATTTGTAAGTATTTCTAATAAAATAGAACTTCCAAAACTAAGAAAAATAGTATGGATTATAAATATAAAAAGGATATTTTGGTAATCAAGTAGTCCCATATACATATAGAGGGGAGTAATACAGATATAGGTAAGAATTCAAAAGAATGCAAGTTGTCAGTATATGACAGTATTTTTTTTATATTTTTCGGGGTCGGTCAGTCCTAGTATTTTAACGGTTAAAAAAATCATCGTCATTGTGGCTAAGAATGTTATGAATGATAGTATGAATGGAAAAAGAGGATTGGTATCTACAGGAATTCCATTTCCAGAAAATGCTGCAGGAATATTAATAAGAGTGGAAACAACAAAAACAATAAAAACAATGAGTATACTTGCTATAAAACCTGAGATGAGTGCTCAAAGACTATTTAAAGTAATATCTTGAAATGAAATCTTTCTTGGTCAAAATGACATAGCATATGAAAATTAAGGAGTATATTTCCAGTAGTAATAGAATAGTCAGAGTGCTCACATTGTAATATAACAATCAGCAAGATTAAAAATAGCAAAGTGTTCAAGTGAGATAAAATCTGTCACAAATCCTACAAATATTCTTTCCCATGCATTTCAAAGTGCGCCAGCAAAAATGAGAGCATAAGAAACATGGATTATTTTATTATTTTTCTGTTTTTCGTACTTCCAATAATAGTAAAAAATTCAAAAAATCAAAGCAAGAGTCACCACTTTTAGCAAAAATCATTCGAGAGGGAATGAAAATGCAATTCAATAATTTTTTACATAGATAAAAGAGAGAATATTTGGAATCAAAATGATTCTTTCTTGTAGGTACTGGAGTGCATAAAATTTACTCAAGGCATCTCATGCAACGAGCATTATAATAAGAAAAATAATTTGAATCATTAGATGAGTTTTCAAGTGATAAGAGTGTTTCTTTTTATTTCTCAAGATACAATTTCAAAGTTTTTTTCATGGGCTTCAATATAGTTTTCTGTCCATCCAGAAAATGTATTTCAAGAAACTTTTTCAAGAAGTACTTGAAAAAGTTTTCATTTTTGAGAATGTATAAATTCTTGTCTTACTGTTTCAGAAAGTCCCATAAGTCGCTGCATTCTTTCTTTTTTGAGCTGATCAGGAACTTGATTTTTAAATTTCCCAGCAGGAACAGACTCTCACATGGTATGAGGAGAAAAAGGGAAGGCATGAACTTTGGTGATTTTATAATCTTGTACTAAATTATATGTATCCATAAAGTCTTCCTCTGTTTCTCAGGGGAATCAGACGATGAGATCAGCTCCAATACTTACACTTACTCCATCTTCTCTTTGAATATTTCTTGTTTTTTCTAGCAAGTTCCTCATATATGCTCCATCATAATGACGCGCCATATTTTTTAGGACTGAACTAGAACCACTTTGAATAGAAA
>JAGXIV010000012.1 GCA_024635485.1 bacterium
AACTAATATCTTCTTCTGAGAGTAGTCGAAAGCTCTGCAATTGAGTTCCTAAGAAATTTGCACTATTTTTCATGAGAGAAAGTGATGATTCACTGAGTGAATTTTGTGATTTAAGAATGACAATATTGTTGAGGTATCCTTGACGTTCTTCTTTTGAAGCCATAGCAAAAATTACTTCACCGGACTTTGGAACTGGAAGTGAACTCGGAGAAATAGTATTCCAATTCGATGGAACTCAAATAGATATATTTTCAATATTTTGTAATACAAGTCCAGATTCTTCATCAATTTGAACAACATCATCGTTTGAAATTAAACTACATGAGGAAAGCATTAATATACAGATGTAACTGAAAATATATTTTTTCATATCTAGATAAGTGGAACAAGAAATAAAATAAAACAAAGACCAAGAACTCAAATTCCTCAAAGTATAAGAGTTCGAGGAATTCTAGAATGACCGTATTTTAGGAGCGCAAAAATTAGATAGAGCGTGTAGCTGCTAATAAGTGCAATGTAGAGAGGAAGTAGAAAAATCTCTAAATAGTCTTTAAATACTCATGCACTCAATAAAAAAAACACAAGAAAAAATGAAAAAGAAGACACAAGAAATACGAGTTTTGAAGAGAGATAGAGGATAGGAAATCTCTCTTGTGGGTTACTCAGAGTAGTAGAAAAAGTTTTTTTCAGGCTCATACTTGATTTTATTATCCCCCTCTATATAGTAGGGGAAGAAATTACTGCCTAAAATATATGTAAAAATGAGCATATCGCAAGAAGACTTACAAAAGATAAGTAAAAAACTTTCTAAAATTCCAGCGGATAACCCAAAACTTCTTCAAAATATTTCAGATATTGTTGAATATATGGATTTACTTGCAGAAGTGGATACTGAGAATGTTATTCCTACCATTTCTGTTGTGGAAAACTATGCACTACTACGAGAGGATATTAAAATTGATGCTCCTGCAACTCCAGACGAGCTTCTTGCTTGTAGTAAACAAAAAGTAGTTGCACATCAAATCGTACTTCCAAATATTATGAACTAATTAGGCTTTGATTCAAACGCTTCACATGAAAAATTTTAGAAATTTCGCTTCTCGTGAAATTTCTTTTTGAGCCTGACAAAATATTATCATTTGAAATAATGGAAGATGAAAATCTAATATACTCGAGGCTCTCAGTATTCCTGTCAACCCTATGGTAGAAAGTCATCCAGAATATCTCGTTCGTACAAATTGTGACACACTCTATATATGATATAGTTTATCACAAGAATCACTGAGCTTTTCCTATACAAAAAGTACAAAAAAAAGAAAATATGGTCTTGGATGAAAATCCACTACAAAACAAAGAATCAAAAGTTTTTATCCGCATATCGTGAGTTTTCATCCACAAGCTATGAATCTCATGTACCTCGGTCCAAGCGAAAGGAGATCATTTTTAGATGAGCTCCTTGGGCAAGCGTATGAGAAATACTCTACACTCCTGAGAAATTATAAAACTATACTACTGAGTCGAAATAAAATTCTAAAAAATATTTCTGATGGAAAATCAAGCCTCTCTGAATTAGACTTTTGGAATCAAAAATTTATTGCTTCAGCTACAGAAATATATAAATATAGAAAACTCTTCGTCGAATTCTTACAAGAAAATGCATTTGGACTCAAAAAATTCTTGTTTTGAAAAGTTGAGAATATAGAATTTGAATATAAAACAAGCATTGATTTACAAGATATAGAGCATTCATTCTCAAAAGCATTACATGAATTACAATCTCGCGAAATACTGCTGCGAAAAACACTCAGAGGCCCTCATCTTGATGATTTTGATATACTGCTAGATTGAATTCCTCTAATTCATTTTGCATCTCGTTGAGAAGTGAAAAGTATCCTATTATGAGTCAAGTTTTTAGAAACTCAATATTTGGCTGAAAATTCTTCACAAAAAGAAATTATTTTTATTATTGATGATATACTCAGTGAACTTGATTTACAGCATCGAGATATGCTTTTAGTTCATATTGGATCACGTCAATCTGTGATAAGTTGTATTGAGGATATAGGAATCGAGTGAAATAAAATATACATATAAATAAATAGTAGTTTTTGTAAAGGAAGTTTTAATTTTTTAGTTGAGAATAATCTCGTAAACGAGTACTATAAAGAAGAATATAGACTTTTTAACATTCCAAAATACTTTTTAACAATCAAAGTCCTATGAAATGATACATCAAATCATTCCTTTTCCTTCTAAGCTTTTGTATAGTTTCTCCAAGTTTTGCCGCAGGAGCACTTGACCATTTTGAAGTAATCCTCTGAAAAGAAACAGCGAAAGTTGGAGAGGCCCTTGATATTACAATCTCAGCGGTAGATAAAAACAACGAAATAATTACCACTTATACAGGTGATATTCTTGTCTTCTCAGAGAGTGATAAAGAAGCTCAATTTCCAAATGATCTTGCAGAAAATAGTTATTCATTTACTACAAGTGATACTGGAAGTGTGAAGTTTGAAAATGCTGTACAATTTCAAAATGCTGGAAATCAAGATGTCTACGTATATGATTTGAATGACGAAAATATTCTTGGTCTTGCTGAAGTAACTATTACTGAAAATGAAGCTGCAGCAAATCTAGATATTGAAATAAATAGTCCAGAAAATGGAATCACAATAGGAAAAAACACAATTAAAATATCCGGAACAACACAAAAAAATTATCAAGTACGAATTGTTGTGAATAAGGGAGAATGAATATTTACAACCAGTAACGGAGACGGAGTTTTTGAAAAAGAAATCGAAAACCTTCAACAAGGTGCAAATAGTATACAAGCATTTGTTCTTAATGCAGATGATGAAGTAGTAGGAGAATCAGAAGCAATCAGTATCAAAGTAGATGCAAGTTTACCAAGCTTTAAAAGTATAAGTATTACTCCTGAAGGAAGCGTCCAAGCAGATGAACTTATTACTATACAAGTTGTTTCAAGTATTGGGCTTACAGAAGTAACTGCTATCGTTGATGATGCTATTACAGTTTTGGAAGAAGGAAGAGATGGGATATATACTGGTAAAACTCGAGCTCCAAAAAAGGATGGTCGTTATGGAGTAGATATTATTATGAAAGATGAATTTGCTCACGAAGTTCGTGAAGCAAATGCAGCAACTCTGATCGTTGATGGAGTAGCACTTAATGCTGCAGCAACAGAAGAAAAACCAACTGTTATTGAAACGATAAATTCAACAGAAACTCCGACTGAGCTTAACCTCACTATTACAGGTATAGAACTCACAGAACTCAAAACAAAATCTATTCTTACTTGGGATGCGGTCGCAGATGCGAGTAGTTACAATATTTACAAAAAGATATCAGAAAATCAGATAGAACTTATAGAGAATGTAGAAGAAGCTCGATATGAAATAGATATAATTGGCGATGAAATGAAATATGATGACTTTGCTATTAAAGCAGTTTGAATGACTGCTTCAGGTCAAACTATCCAATGAGATCTTTCAGAAATGACTCGAGTACAAACAGGACCTGAGCTCTATATAATGTTAGCTCTCCTTGCTTTTCTCATGACAGGATGAGTATTTTATCTCAGAAAAAATACGTGAAATACTTATTCATAATAAGAGTAATAATATTAAAAAAGAACTGGAATAATTCAGTTCTTTTTTAATATATATTTCTCAGTCCTTCTCCTACAAAATTTCATCCATTTTTTTTAATACAATCTAAGAAGAAGAGATATAAATCATGATTCAAATTTTTACTGAGTTCTTTCAGTCTATTGAACGACATATTATATTTATAGGGAGCAATGTTCACAAATATATCTAGATTCAAAATAGATCCATATTTTTTTAGAGCTTTCGTGATAGTTTCAACTGCAATACCATCCTCGAGTGAATCAACAAGACAAGCTTCAAGAAGAGATAATTCTAATCCTGAAATTTTGAGTTGTAATCCATCTATTTCAATAGTTTTATGAAGTGGGAAAGTTCTTGAGAATAAATTAAGTGTCTTCCCTTCTTTTTTTCATTTGAGTGTTTTAAAAATTATCTCGCTAGATCCTATTTTTACTTTTTTATTTACATCTCTGTTAATGACAAAAATTTTTTCTGAAATAGAATAGTTTTTAAGATGAAATTCAAGTGCTTTCGTTCCGGAGATATAATACTGACTTCCACAATTCTGAGTTATATATTTTTTAGCTAGCTTCAAGTAGTACTTCTCAAGTAAATCAACACTATTAAGTTTTACATCCTCATCATCAGGAACTATATATACTCAAGCTTTCAAAGATACTATAATTCACGTTGCTTTCAGTCTATACACCAGTTTAGATACCTTAGTATTATATTCTGCTCTCTGTTCTGGATCAATAATATCATGAATTTCATCTTTAAAAATAACTTTTCATCAACTTCTTCACAATACTTTAACAATTTTGTTAAAATCATTCATTCTCTTTATTCTTATTAAATAGCCTTAAATTAACTATAAAAATAATATAGTTTTTACTATGAAAATCAAATATTTTTTACTATGAAAATAAATGAGTTTTAAACTACTATATTCTCAGTCTCGTATATAATGTTCGCGCCTCCTACATTTTTTACATTCTCCTCTCTTATTTTTTTTAGTATAAAATATACATACTATTTTTAGAATATTAAAAAAGCTCTCGATGAAGAGAGCTTTTTATTATTTCCAATTTCTATTGCATAGAAGTTCTGTATTTAAAATCATCTGGGATATATTCTCATTTTACATGACTCATACATTTTGTGATGTTATTATGCCAGTTAGAATCACTGGAAGCATAAATAGTTCCTGTTTTATTACCATATCGACTTAGTTGATCTAAGGTATTATATTTTCACAGAAATTTATTATTGAAAGTTGCTGTCATGGCAGCTATTGCAGATCGTGCATTTGGAAAATCTTTCGTGTCACCTCTATCATTGTTCCCTACATTTCAAATATTATACGCACTCTTGAGATATTTTCATAGAGAAGTTTCAGCAAGTCACACACACATCATAAATGTTGGGTCAATCCCTCAAGCGAGTGCTTCCTCCACCTAAATATCCCAGTTTCTAAAGTCTCAAACAGCATATGTATCCAAGAGATATTTCTGTCGTTCTAATTCAGAATCTCATTCTATAACAAATTTATTTCCACCTCAACTATTCGTAGATTTGAACTCATATCCCTTTCTTGATTTAAAATCAGATTTATATTTATATTCATATCGAGCTGGAAGCCCTGAATAACTGAGAAGTGAGAGATTGAGATACTCTAGTGGGTCAGAATACTCTTCATTATCATACACAACAAAATGAAGATGTGGTCATGTAGTAAGTATTCCAGCTCCGTTCGTTCCATATTCTCATCCAGATTTCGCAAATACTTCTCATTCTTTTACATAATCATAGAGTCCTACATCTAACTCGTTAATATGTCAGTACAGTGTTACAAGTCAATCGCTATGCTTGAGAGCTACATAAGCATATCATGTGTTAACTGGTGGTTGCACATAAATAACATATCAATCCATAGGCGCTTTTACTTCTGTTCCCATCGGAGTTACAATATCTATAGCATCATGATCTGTTCCTAATTGTGATTGATACTCTGCATCTCTAAAATAGGCACTAATTCCAAGATATGGGTTCACTGGCCAATTTAAAGGATTATTTTCAAGTGGAACTCACCCAAGCCGAGACTCAGCATAAATTATTTTATTAATATTCTTACATTGATCAGAAAGTACTGATAGCTCTGTTTCTTGTTCTAAAATATCAACCAAGTCACAATTATATTTTTCCAAGAGTTTTTTCTTGGTATTGTTGAGTTTTATTTGCTCCTTGAGCTCTTTAACTTTGACATCTCTTTCAATTTCAATTTTTTCAGCTATATATCTTTGATATAGTTCTTCTTGTCCTTTTGTTATTTCAAGTATTCTTTGTTTTGATGCTCGTTTATCATCAAGAATATTTCTTTCTAAAATTCACTGTTTTCGAAGATTTTTAAGATTATCTTCTGATTCTTGGAGTTCTAATTTTTTTTGATACAAAGAGAGAATAAAACTCCTATGTTGTTCTATAAGCTGTTGACCTGTAAGTTGAATTATACTTTTAAAATATAAGTCATTCACCAGTTCATCGATTTTTTCTCAGGATAATAAAATAGACTTAATATTATCTATATCATTATCAGTTGTTACGTAATCACCTTTTTTGTATAAATATACTATATATTCTAAAAGAATATCTGTACTCTCTTCAATTCGAGTTTTTAGTACATCAATCGTTTTTTTATTGACAGCTATTTCATCTTTTGTCGTTACAATTTGCTCATTTATTTTATTTACTTCCACAATAAGATCAGCAATATCTTTATCCATTTCATTAATAGATCATTCAAGTGAAGTGACCCTGTTAGAAACTTTTGCATTTTGCTCTTCCAGATATTCTCGTTTTGATTGTATTTTATCTCCGATACTACTATAAACATTCAGATTATTATATGTTTTAAGAATTTGTTTATCTTCTTCACCAAGAAAAAGTGTGTCACTCTCAAAAATCATTTCTTTCTCTTGTCTTTTAAAATTTTCTAAAATTTGTCATTTATCTGCATTTGTAAGCGCAAAAACAACTGGGATTGTGAGACAAATAAGCAGTGGAGTGAATGTGATGAGACGTGATGTTTTCATTATTTTAGAGTCCTTGAATAAATAATTCTGCAAGTACTATTATTATAAACGATAAAATGGCTGGCAGCAAGAATGGTATTTTAAATGACATAATTACTACTAGACTAAGTGCAAATATAGTGAAGAAAAAAGATTGCCGCAAACTCGTCAAAACATGGTACATTCGTACTTCTCCTCGAAAATATATTTTCTTAAAAAAATATATAAGTAATGTGAGAAAACTTGTTGTTGCGAAACTGAAACTTAAAGTCAAAAATGAAAGTGCGAGTGTAGGATAAGAATATGGATCTAGATATGAAAGAAGCAATACAAAACTCGTACCACTTATAAGTGAAATTGCCAGGAGTATGAGGAGTATAAATCTTCTTCTCATGAGTATTTGTTATTTTTGGAGGTAAGATATATTTTCTATCGAAATACATTTTTTTGTTATTTCATCTATTTCTACTATAAGGGCATTAACTTTATAACGACCACTTGTTTTTTGTTCAATTTTTCATCTTTGTATCCCTGATAAAAATCTTTTTTTCACAGACGAGAATTCTGCTCCTATCACTCAATCAAAAGGTCCATTCATTCAAACATCACCTATTAAACCAGTTCATCCAGCGAGAATATGAGCATCATTTGTTTGTATATGTGTGTGAGTTCCATAAACTACACTTACTTTTGAGTCTAAAAAGTGAGCAAGGCCATAGATTTCTGCGGTTGTTTCTCTGTGAAAATCGACTATCACCGCATCATAGCTCTTTGGATCAAGAGAATCAAGTATCTCTTGAGCTTTGAGAAAAGGATTTAATACCTTATGTGACATAAATACTTCACCAAGCAATTGAAACACGAGGAGTCTTTTTCAATTCTTCTCCACAATAATATATCCTTTCCCTACTTGTTTAAAACTACTATTTTCGTAAAAGTTAGCAGGACGAATAAGTGTACAATCTTTTTTTTCAAAAAATGTTTTAATACTGGGAGCATTATCAAAAATATGATCTCCTCATGTCATAACATCAACTCAGAGAGACTCAATAAATTCAGCATGTTCTGCAACTGGACCTCTTCCAGAAGTTGCATTTTCTATATTCACGATAGTAAAATCCGGATTATATTTTTTTTTGAGTTCTGGAATGTTTTCTTTCATTGCCTTTCGTCACAATCGACCGTATACATCTCAGAAAATTAAAACTTTCAAAACAGGGAGAAATTAAAAGATAAATTATTTTTTTCTGAGTAACACATGATAATAGAATGAAGACAAAAGAAGAACAAATATTCCACTAAAAAGAAAATACCTTATAAAAACAAGGAGAAAAATAATTCTCGAATATAATACGCTTCTATCAACCAAATCCTCTTGGCTATCGTCATCATATTTTTTAGTAATATATTCATAATATTTCACATCACCTGAATCAATATTTTCTACTGCTTGAGATTTAAAAGCAATAGCATCTTGCATATTATCTATTTCAATAGAAAGTGTATCTTGTGTGAAATTTAAAGGAGAAAGTACTACTCCATAAATAACAACAAGAAATGCAAATTTAAAAATACTCTTTCAAGTTGTAAGTTCTATGGATTTTTTTATATATGCACGTGCTCAAAGTTTAGGATCATCTTTTTTTTCAAATGCCATAATAACAAAAGCAAAAATAACTCTGTAAAGTATATATAGTTCTGATGCTATAAAAACGAATAAACTTATAAATAAAATCACTGCCCCTGAACTGGTACTCAATGGCATAATGTTATATGGACCAAATGCATAAAAAATAACTCAAGCAAAAATAATTGCAGGAGCGAGTGTATAAACAAAAGTCCAAGAAACGAGTGCAAAAAATGTAAGAATGTGAGGTCGAGAATAATAGAGATTTTTTTTAGGATGCAGTAACTTTCATTTGACGTAGTTACTGTAAAGTTTAGCGAGTAAAAATAAATAGTAGGTTGTTGCAATAAGAAAAGCAAGTACCATTACTAAAAACAAAAAGAGCATAAAAACAAACCAAACTGGATTATTTGCGAGTGCTTGCAAGAGTAAGTCTTGAGAAGCAACTGATGTTGAAAATATACTCAACCATTTAATAGGATCAAATAAACCAAAAATTGATATGAGTATTGCAAAAGGCACCATCACTATGAGTCAAAGTACAAGAGTCCAAAGATAGATAACTATCTTTGAGAGAGTCCATCAAATAAAATTTTTGTAAACAAATAGCACATCAGCCCAAATTCTTTTGAGTTCAAGAGTGAATTCGCTAAAAAAATCTTTCTCTTTCTTTTTACGTAAAAACATAATGTATTTTTTGTTTGAGAAGTAGTAAAACATCATTATACTACCCAAAAAATAGTGCTTTGCAAAATTTTGAATGCAGTAGAGTTGACTATTTAATCTCTATACTTGAGAATCAAAAAAAATGTTATGAAACACCATGAACTTACATTCTCAGCAGTGAAGATTCCACTTGATTTTTTTATCATTTTTTTGTCATTTTTTCTCGCAAAACAAATTAGGCTCATTTCTGATCTCATACCAGGACTTTATCTTCCAGTTCAAACAATAGAAACCTCATATTTGAGTATATTTGCTCTTTTTTGAGCTGTATTATATATTTTTTTATTTGCAAGTCATAGACTCTACAGTCTTCAAATTTCGCATTCTAAAATCGCTGAAATCCTCGATATTATTCGCTATGGAATATATTGGTTTCTCTTTTTCTCTGTAGGAGTATATCTATGAAATGGAATCGTGTATTCTGGAGCGGAAATTCCAAGACTTATTATCATGTATACCACTATACTTTCCATTATTTGAAGTATTTCTACTCGTATACTTCTTAATTTTATACAATCACTCCTCATTTCTAAAAAACTTATTTCTCAACGCAATATTCTACTAATCTCCAATAAATCCGATCAGCAAATGAAAGGAATATTGAGAGATATACATAGTTCAAAAATCTATAATGTAATCTGATACGGAAATACAGTGCAGTCCCCTACTCTGTCTATGAAATTTTTTAAGTGAATTAAAAATATTGAAAACATCATTTCCTCGCATGAATGTGATGAGATATTGTATATTGATAGTGATTTCAATAAAAAAGAACTCTACAAACTTTGGGAATTATCAAGAATTTATGGAGTCAGATACAGGTACATTACAAATAATTTCGATGTCACAAAAACCAACACTACTCTCTCGCTTATAAATCAAACTCCTGTAATAGAAATACAAAATACTCCACTAGAAAATTGGGGAAGAATTACAAAACGAATATTTGATGTAAGCATATCTATTTGAATTGTCCTACTGACACTTCCCTTCTGGATTATAATAGCATTACTTATAAAAAAAGAAGACCCAGATGGACCAATCATATATAAAAATAGAAGAATTGGACAGCATGGAAAAATATTTAACTGTTATAAATTTCGCTATCTTAAATGGGAATATTGCATTAAAGAAAGTTATGGAACTCAAAACGATACAGATCCTGCAATTGAATTTGAAAAAAAACTAATTCTAAGCCAAAGTACCCGATCATGACCACTGTATAAAATTAAAAAAGACCCAAGAAAAACCAAAATTTGAAATTTTCTAGAGAAATACTCTATAGATGAACTTCCTCAATTTCTGAATGTTATTTTTGGAGATATGAGTATCATTGGTCCACGACCACATCAACCTCGTGAGGTTGGTCAATATGAACAATACCAACAAAGACTTTTGACAGTAAAGCCATGAATTACAGGTATGGCTCAGGTAAACGGACGAGAAAAAAATAACTTTGTAAAAGAAGCAGAACTTGATATATTTTATATAGAAAATTGGAGCTTTTTACTGGACTTAAAAATTATGCTCAAAACTGTAACTATTATCTTTTCACATAAATAAATCCATGATTTCATTATTTAAAAATATATTTATATTCTTTTTTATAGTCTGAACTTTTAGTTTCACTTCTGTTCAAGCTGCAACCGTAGAAGAACTTGAAAGTACACTTGAAGAGTACTGACTCGCATATCAAAAAAATAGTTTTATAGACAATCCTGTACTCATAGATTTATCCCCCCTTGAAACACTCTTATCTGAAAACTTTCCAGATACCACACTTGAATATGAATGGCTTATATTATGACAGCAAACCCAAACATGACCGGTTTTAGATATTAAATTTGAAAGTCCAGGAGAAAAGACTATAGAGTTAAACATGTATACTCAAACGCAAGAAACAGATGAAAACTGAGAACTTAAAAGTGTAAGAACTCGAGTTTACCAATCAGATATTTCAGTTTTTATTTATGAAAAAAGTATTCCAGTTTTACTGAGCAATGCTTCACAGAACTGAGAGTTTCAAAATTTTGTTAGTTCAGCTCTTGATCAGTGAGTATATGTGAGAATTCTATGACAATATGATGAACAAAATATTTCTAGTGATGAAGTTATAGAAAAATGGGATGAGTATATAGTATCTTTTCCTGAAAATTCAGACTATCTTGTTATTTGGTGAGAAAAAGAGTTTCTATTTTCAGCTCTTTGATGATTGGCTCAAAGTATAGGAAATAATGAAACAAGAAATTTTGTACTGATTTCTTCATATAATAGTACTATCCTACAAAACTATATAGGAAATATTATTGCAGGAACAAATTTTATAAAAAAAGCCTTTATCATAGATGAGTCACTGAGTTATCAAATTATAAAGAATCCTGAATCTATTTGAAGTCTCGAAACTGAAGTATCACAAAATAGCTTTAGTTATACACCCATTTCTACTGACATATATATTTCTCCCTATCTGTTTGCTTCACATTTTGTAAATAGACTTTCAGCAAATGGAGTGAGTGTAAGTGATATCTACATTATACTTTTACTCCCTATTTTTCTTACATTTATTGCTGCATGAAAACACCTCATTGGGTTTTCAACGATTGGAAATATTGTTCCTATATTCTTAGCGCTCCTCTTCTTAAAAATGTGACTCATAAGTATGTTCGTGTTTCTAGGAGTATTATTTATAGTAAATATTCTTATATCTATATTTATGGGAAAATATACACTTTTGTATACTCCAAAAGTTGTCTGTATTACCATTATAAATCTCCTTGCATTTATGGCATTTTATCAAGGACTACAATATTTTAATCTTCCAATTTTACAATACGACAATGTTCTTTATATCGCGCTTTTCCTAGTCATATCAGAAAGACTTATTACATTAATCACCTCAAAAGAATTCTGAGAATATAAAAAGAGTATTACAGGAACACTCTTTATTGCTTTATTATGTTACGCATTTTTCTATTTTGATACATTTAGAGTGTTCCTCTTTTCGTATCCAGAACTCTTACTCATTTTAGTTCCATTCAATTTTTATCTTGGTAGGTTTACAGGTCTTCGAGTCACAGAATATCTCAGATTTAGAGAGATTTCACATAATAGTGATTCTGAAGAATAAACTAGCTTGTCTCTATTTCCCTCATATTTTCAACTTCTTGCTTTTTTAAAGTAATTTTTAGATCTGGAATATAGTATGGTTCTAATAATTCTGGCCACTCTACTAAAATAATTCCTTCGTTATTGTCCAAAATTTCTTCTCAACCAATCGAAACAAATTCATCATAATCACGGAGCCTATATAAATCAAAATGAGTCATATATTCATATGTATTATAATATACATAGGTGGGTGAAGTAACGGCAATATTATTTCCCAATTGCTTTTGTATAATACTTTGAGACAGTGTTGTCTTACCAGCTCAAAGATCACCATATATAAAGACTAACATAGGTTTTTTGAGAGATAATTTTAAATTATGTATTTCTTGGAGTGAAAATATTTGCTTCATATAGTAAGTTTTAAGGTATAAAATTTGCGTTGACTGACTTTTTAAGATATAATAAAAACATACTATATTTAGCCGTAATTATGCAAATTATATGGAAACATTAATAGAAGTAAAAAAAAGAGAAGAATGAAAGGTTACTGTTTTTGACTTTGCTGGAGAACTAGATGAAACAAATGCTGATAAAACATTTTCAGGAATTTATGAAATGATTGGAGATTTTAGCAATAAAAATATTCTATTTAATCTCATGGCACTAAAATATCTTAATTCTAAATCAATAGGATATATTGCTGACGTGTTCTCAAATCTAGAAGAAAATGAAGGACAAATGTATATTTCAAATTGTGATGAAGGTGTAAAAGATGTACTTGAACTCGTAGGTATTACTACTATCATTCCAACCGTTGATACAGAAAAAGAAGCACTCAGTGCTATGGCCTAAGCATTGTATGTTTCAAAAAAGAGAGATGTAAGCTATCTCTCTTTTTTTATTGTACAAATTCTCTCAATTTTTCCTCAAATGCTCATAATCCAAATTTTTGAGCCTGTACTTCACAGCTTTCTTTCATTTCCACTGCTCTTTGTGGAGTGATATATGCTACTGCATCCATAATATCTTGTATTTCAAAGTCTTTTTGAATGAGAAAACCTGTTTTTTCATGAATAATAGTTTCTTTCAGCCCACCATCATTGACTCAAATTACGGGCTTTCCTGCTGACATACTCTCAACTGGACTCATTCCAAAGTCTTCATCAATTGGTATATATATAGTCGCTCTTGCATTTCATACATAGCTATATAAATCATCGTTGTCTTCTAAGGTAATACATTGAATATTTGTACATCCAGTAGCAAGAGCAAAAACTTTTTCTCTTTGTGGGTCATTTTTTCAGTAGATAACTATAAGCTTTTGATCTGGCATATGTGTAAATGCTTCTACGATTTTATCTACTCTTTTTGCGTCAGCAAGTCTCGCAAAACTTAGGAAATAATCTCAATGTGAAATATGGCGAAATTTGGAAGTGTCTACCGGTGGATAGAGAACTTTTGATTCGTATCACAAGTATCTTTTAATACGAGATTGAGTATTCAAGGAATTAGTAAGGATAAGATCCATTTTTTTGAGATCTTTTTCATAGAGAAGTTTAAAAATATAGCATGAAATTTTAAAGGCTGGTCTCATTAAAGTCGGAACTTTTTTTAAATAGAGATTGTGCAAATCATAAATATACCTTGGAGGAGTATGACAATAGTAGATTTTTTTAGATTCTTTTTTACAGTTTCTGGCTGCACTTATAGAATCTCAACTAAATAATATAACATCATATTCTTTCAAAAAACTCGTATAAAACATAAAATTATACTTCAATTTAATGTGTCGAAATCATTTTGTAAAAACTTCACTTGATACAGAAATCATTTTCCCAGTAAATCCCTCTTTCCTAAGATCAAAACTTCATGAGCTAAAAAATCCAGAAGCTATATCGGCATTCAGAGTTTTTCACATCATTAAAATGAGTCTTTCTCAACCTCATTTATACAAAAATGTATCATGAAGTATTATTATTTTGGATGGGGTCATAGATATTTTTAAGACAAATTATATGAGAAACAGTGTATATTTTTTCTCATATAATTCAATCTAATATCTAAGTTCTGGAAGACACATAGTAGTAACCTTTCACAAAGAACCAGGAATTGTAGATTCATAGACTCTTCCTACAAAACATCCATATTTATCCAGTTCAGACATTTGATCAACTCTATCTCCGGCTGCAAGTTTAAAATTTTCTTTATCAAAATGTACTATTGGATATGAAACTTCAATGGTATTTCCTACATGAGTAATAGCTCCATAATATAATTCTTTTTGATTTGTTTCTTTTGTTTCTGATGTTTTAGGAACTGATGATGGTGTTGTTGATGCTTTTATATGAGTAATAGTTTGCGCTGTTGTATCAGATAAATACTTTTTACACACATATCAAGAAAGGCCATTATTTTTTTGTCCTTTTGAACTTATTATTTCTATTTTAAAACAGCCATATTTATTTTCTTCAGTGAGTTGTTTCAGCACATCTCCCCTATACATAAGTGTAATTGTTTCATTAAATGATGCATTAATAAGTTTGAGCATTTCAACACCAACTTTAAATTCTTTTCCAACATAACTTGTGAGAGAAGTACCTGGATAGTACTGAGTAGAAGAACTACTTACGTTTTCATAGTTTTTTATTTTATCAGTTGTATCAATACTTGTATCTTTCACCAAATTTTTACCTCCTATTGTTTGTACGGTTTGTGGAATTACAGGTTCTGTAGTAAGTGTTTGTCCTGTGGAAGTCTCTCACGACTGAGTAAGAGTCTCTCAAGAAGAAGTTGCTGATACATCTATTTCTCCTGTTCAGCTTGGTTCTTCTGTATCATCATTATTTTTATTTCAAATTCAGAAAAGTCTTTCAAAGAAATTTAGATCCGCTTCCTTTGTTTCATTATTTTCATCTATACTTCATGTATTTGTTTTTCAAGTTCCGATTAATGTTTCACCAGAAGATGTGATTACTTCTCCACTGGAAGTTTCTTCTAATCTCTGTGCAAGAGCTTCTAAATTCTCCTCCCCAGTACTCGTAGAAGTTGATTGAGTAAGATTAGTTTGTGTAGTATTCTCTTCTGTATTACTTGAAGAAATAATAACGAGCATAAATATAAAAAATGCAAAAAGTAGAATCCAACCTAGATTACGAGTAAAGAAGTTCATAAAAGAAAATGTTAAGATGTACATATTGACAAAAAGAATACATAGCACTCTCATTTATACAACTTTTTTAATATCTTTTGGATTGATTATTTTGATTTTTTGAGCAGCTCTTGCAATTCAAAGAGTAGCTGCATAGATTGTAAAGGAGTTAATGTATTTATATCCTCAGACTGTATTATATCCTTTATTTTAGAATATTTCAGAGAGACATTCTTATACTCAACAAGCTTTTGATTTGAAATAGAATTCTCATCTAAATTTTGAAATATAGAAAGTTGTGGAGCTGTGTGAGATTGAGTAAGATCTTTGAGAGTATTTCGAGCATTTAGTAATACTAGGTCAGGAATTCAGGCAAGTTTTGCTACTTCAATTCAATAACTTTTTTTTATTCATCCTGGAATAAGCTTGCGAAGAAAAACAATATTATCTTCATTTTCTCACACAGCAACACTATAATTTTTCACTCATTTTAAATCACTTGCATGATCTATAATTTCATGGTAATGCGTAGCAAAAAGTGTTTTACTTCAGATCTCATTATGAATATATTCAAGAATAGACCAAGCGAGACTCATACCATCATAGGTACTCGTCCCTCTTCAAATTTCATCAATAATAATAAAACTCTTTGAAGTAGCATTTCTTAAAATATATGCAATTTCTTGCATCTCAACCATAAAAGTAGATTGTCCTAAGAAGAGATTATCTCAACTTCATACTCGAGAAAATATCTTGTCTATAATTCATATTTCTAATTTTTGTCAGGGTACATAATATCAAATATGAGCTAAAATAAGAATTAATGCATTTTGTCTTAAGAAGGTTGATTTCCCTCACATATTAGGTCATGTTATAACTTGTATAAATGAGTCTGAATTTAATTCTAAATCATTACTTATAAAATCTGAACTGTTTGACTCGATAACTGGATGTCGTCATGATATGACACTAAGAGATTTTTTTTGTGTCATAATTGGAATATTGTATCTCCTTTTTTGAGCAATAAATGCTCAATTTGAGTAAAAATCCAAAATAGACATTTTTCTACTTAACTTGTATATATTATTATATTGTCATAATACAATATTACGAATGTTGCAAAATTCAACATATTCTTTTTGAGATACACTCATACTCGCGGTTTCTAATTTTTGCTCAAAATCCATTAATTCTTTGGTTGTATATCTATGAACTTGTAACAAAGATTGTTTTTGAATAAATGAATCTGGTGTCTTGCTATGTTGTGATTTAGAAGTTTCTATAAAGTATCAAATATTCTTTGTATATTTGATTTTTAATGGAGAGATATTATACTGTTTACAGAGATCTTTTTGATATGCATCAAGCCAAATATGTGCGTTTTTGATAGTGATTCTATCAGCATCTATTTCAGAGTTATATCAATCTTTTATAATATCTCACGCAGTAATAAGATTCTGAGCATCTTCTTTGATTGCAGAATCAAGTAATTCAATTATTTCATCAAGGAAATCCATAAAAATACAAGGAGAAAAACTATAGTTATTTGATTTTCAGTGTATAGTGATTATCTTTTTTGTAAAGTCCTAATTATCTCTCTCACTCGCTAAAATAATCTCCCTTATGATTCATATTAAAGCAGAAGATACTATTATAGATATTGTTGAAAAAATAGAGTCTCAGAATACTTGAGATATCGTTTTAGATTTTCCACTTGGACATCCTATCTTGCATAACTATATCTCACTTAAAATCTTAAAAACAAAGGTTTGAGAAAGAAAGCTTATTATAGCTACAAATGACAGAATAGGACGTAAAATAGGAAAACAACTTTGAATACAATATTCACATATTAAAGATTCATCATTTTATGGAGAAACATCGAGCAAAAAACTCATGACTCATAATTTTACTTTTTTTGAATACCTGAAGTTTCAAATTAAATCTTATATTTCAGAATTACGACATTCACTAGAAAGCAATAAGAAACTCAACTCACTTTGAAAATATTCCCGAATCTATCACGAGAAAACCAGCATTTGAATATTCCTCTGAGCGCTTTTACTTTCTGTCCTACTTTTTGTATTTATTTATTACTTTGCTGTTAGTAAAACATACATATACATTACTCCAGAACTCAGTGTTAAAAAAGAAGCATATAACTTCATACTTAATGAAAAAGAAGAAAATACTATACTATGAAATAACAAATACATCAAAGTTAACAATATAGTTCGAGAAGTTAGTATTAATGAGACCTACACGAGCAGTGAAATACAGAATAATAGTAATGATGTTTCAGCTTGAAATATCAGACTCATGAATGAAACAGATGCTGAGATAGCACTGGTTTGAAATACGAGAGTTCAAACGAGTGATTGAATAGTATTTACACTTAAGAATCAAGCAATAATACCTGCTGCTATAAAAGATAACTTTTGAAACACATCTCCATGAAGTGTGGAAGCAGCTGTCGTATCTCGCAATAGAGATGATTCTGGAAATTTTATAGGAAGCAGATGAAATATACCTGCAGAAACAAAGCTTATTCTTCCAGGACTCAGTGAAGAAGAGCAAGCACTTATATATGCTGTAACTATAGATGACTTTAGTGGTTGAGTTGATGACTTTGATACTGTGATATCTCAAGAAGATATAGATAATGCCTACTTGCTTTTTGAAGTAAAGCTTAAAACAGAAGCACTTCGTATCCTCAAGAATTCGATTGCTGAAAATAATAAAATAAATAATACTCAAATAGATATTCTCTCAGGTTGAAAAAGTATTAGATATAGTGAAGCCATAATCAACCTTGAACCAGGGGTTGGGGTATGAGATATAAAGGATACTTTCATTCTCAACGGATCTATAGAAATTCAAGCTTATACATTTAACAGAGAGAGTATTATTCAAAAACTCAGAACCTTATTAACAGAAAGAAACTTAGAGTGAGTAGAAAAAATTTCTCTCGTAGATTCGAGTTCACTACGAATGTCAGAAATCATTTCCTCACAAACCAATCCTTTTCAAATGAAAGCTACTTTTGAAATAGAAGCTCTCCTATTTCATGATTTTCTCCATACACAAAATAACTATATCGAACAACTTAAGGGGAAAGTTGTCTGACTTCCAAAATCTGAAGCAATCAAGACCCTAATTAATGATCCAAAGATTCGAAATGTAGAAATTGATATACGACCATTTTTTATAAAAACTGTTTCCAAAATACAAAAAAATATAATCTTTGAAGTAAGATAAAAAAACACTGATTATTCTCAGTGTTTTTTCATAGCTTCTTTTCTTAAAATGTACTTTCCTTGAAGTTTCAAAGTATATGATATAATTTCAAATCATAAATAAAGAAGTAATGCAAGGTATTGTATCCATAACATAAATACTATAATACTCGCTCCAGCAGCAAATTGGCTTCCAAAGTCGACAAATCAAAATATTAGACTCATTCAAATTATTGATATAACTGTTATTATTGACATAAACAATCAAGCAATAAATGAATCTTTATAGTTCATTTTGGCAAGTATCATAAATTTTAAAAGAAATGCATAGAGTATACTATATATTGCAAGAGTCGTTCCAAAATTAATGATACTAATGAGCACTGAATTAGAAAATAATAGAGATATAATATTCTCAATAATAAATGAAGCACCAATCACACTAAGATATAAAACTATAAATAATAAACCTACTAGATGTGTTTTAATAACGTAAAATAAATTTGTGGTTTTTCTATCTACCATCAGACCAAAGCTATTATTCACGGATAGAATAAAGGTAGAAATAAGTTTGGTTCAGGACCAAAAAAGGAGAGATATCGTTATAATTCATATCCAAAGCCCTTGAATTTCAAAATCTTGTTCTAGGAATTGTTGTATGAGATCTCATGAATTTCATGGAAGTGTGCTTGCAATATTACTTATATAATTCCTAAAAAAATCAGAGCCCCCAAAAAGTATCTTTACTATAAAAATGAGAAAGAGTATAAGTGCTGGTAGAGACAGCAAAGTATTAAAGGCAAAAGCACTTGCATGTACTCCTCCATTATGTCTTACAAAGGAGTTTTTTATATATTTAATGTGTGATAGAGTTTTACTTACAAAATTCATATTTGATTTTTAGTTATGTACTGTAACATAGTATAATAAAAACTCTCAATAATGAGAGTTTTTTTAGGTTTTTAGAAATGAGCCTCATGTATGTTTTTATATAAGATTAATTCAAAACTTTTTTAAAAAGAATGAATAAACAAAAAATATAAGAAATGTCATAATGATAGAACATCCCAAAGCTCCCCAAAATCAGAGCTTATCTAAAAAATATGGAAATGTCATAAACATCGGTAAGGTTGGAAGAACATACCAAAAAGTATAATACATATGATTTGAAATTTTTAATGAACTTACTCACTCTGCGTACATCCAAAGTACTACAAGAATAGTCATGATTGGGAGTGAAATTAGGAGTGCCCCTAGTTTATCAGACATTTTTGCAACTTCTGAAACTCAAACAATAATAAGTGCTGTTATAAGATATTTTAAAATGAGATATGTCATACTTATTAGTTATGTATCAATAATGGAAACGAAGATAAAAATGGAGTAAGATCATATTAATAATTCTCTGTGTTTGAATACATAATTATCTTTTTGATTTTTTCAGAACCTTTATTTTATATAAAACTGTGTCTGTTACAAGCTGGTAGCTCTCTTCTAATTCAAGCTTATTGATTACTTTTCAGTGCTTATCAAGAACTAAACTATATCATTTTCATAGTATTTTTTTAGGATTATTATATTCTATATTTTTAAATGTATTCTCCAAAGATTGAGATAGAATTTGAATATGATATTTTATTTTTTTATCTACTATGAAACCTTCGAGCTCTTTTTTGTATATCTGAACTTTTTTTGAGATATGGTATGGTATGTCTTTTCAAAATCACTCAAGTTCAAGACTATATCTTTTAAGTGTATCTTGAATTGAACCTACAATATATTCATATTCCGTTTCTATATCTTCTTTATATTCTTCATATATCTCAATAAGTAATTGCGCTGCTTCACTTGGTGTCTTGCAGTCATATCGAGAGACCATATCTAATATGCTCTGATCAACAGTATGTCACACAGCGCTTATAATTGGTAATCTACTATTACAAACAGCTTCACATAGTCTTCTATCATTGGTCCAGTTCATTCATTCACTTCATCATCCTCATCTCACAATCGCTACTGCATTGAATTTCTTACCATCTGCAACTTGAGACTCAATTTTTAAAAGTTGTTTTAATACTTCAAAGCTTGCTTTTTCTCAATGAACTAAGGAAGGAAATATTGTAAGTTTAAAATGAAATCAAGAATCATGTAGAATTGTTTGAAAATCTCTCAATCACTCACTTTTTTCTCATGAAATAACCGCAATATGAAAGCTAGGTTCTCAAATCTCAGTACTATGATTCAAATAAAATATATCTAAGTCCTTGAGTTCCTCAATATCTTCCTGTTTTTGTTTTTCTAGTCATCAAACATAGAACTCAGAATATATTTTTAGAATATTAATCGAGAAATTATACGTTTTATGAAATGTTGGTTTTACAGTAAGTAATAGCTTCTTCCCCACTAAGTCTTGTATATCTGAAATATTAATATCTTTTAAAAAAGAAGTCATAATAGTTGAATTGAATATATTGGAGCGTGCTGAATCAACTATTTTACCATCTTCAATCTCAACTAAATCAATATAATAGAAATTTTTATATTTTTTAATAGCTTTTACTTCAGCTTCAATGGTATAACTATGATAGCCAATAATATCATCAAATTGTGATTTAATAATATCAAGAAATTGAGATAGTTTGAGTTTTATTTCTTCGTTCATTATCTATTATCATCTTCTAATTTAGCACTGACGTCTTCTAATTTTTCACCACAAAATTTATAGAGTTCTTTCGCTTCTTTTTGAATTTTTATAAGTGTATCTACATCTATGACCTCATCCCTATCAAGGAGGTCTGAAATTTCTTTCAGTCTTTCAAAAGACTCTTTAAATGTTTTTGCATTGGGCATACAATCACTCATTAAAAAATTAATTCTTATATACTATACGGAAAAATAATTATATCAAAAAAAATCCTCTCTTTGAGGATTTAGTTGCTAATCTTAAATGGCAGGCCCACTAGGAATCGAACCTAGCTCGCAGGATTTGGAATCCTGAATTCTAACCGATGAACTATGGGCCTAGAAAAATTTTAAAAATAAGATGTTTTACAAGGCTTAATTTGTCTCTTATTTTTAAAATTTAAAAAAACTATATTGCGTATCTCTTAAAACTCGTAAGTTTTGTAGAAGCTAGGAAATCTTTTACTTTCATAGATGGATCAATAACGAAAGCTTGTTCTAGAAGTGATACTTCTGATTTAAATTTCCCCATTTTTCCTTCTATAATTTTAAGCAGAACTTCATCTGGCTTATTTCACATTGCAGGGTCATTTTTCATCATTTCAAGCTGAATTGATTTCTCTTTTTCGATAACATTATCAGAGATTTCATCTGCAGAAAGATAATCAGGGTTAGCAGCAGTAACATGCATAGCAACTTGTTTTAGTTTTTCTTCATCCCCTCCAGCTTCAGCTACTACAACAGCAGCAATTTTAGCATTAGAATGAACATAAGATGCAACAGTTCCTCCTTCTATAATCTCAAAATCTTTAATTTGAAGGTTTTCACCCATTTCAAGAGAGTAATTTGATTCTAGAAGTGTTTGAGCTTCTTGTTTTGATCCTACTCCATTATTTTTCAGGTGAAGTGCAATAACTTCGAGCATGAGCTTAAATTTTTCAGAGTTTGCTAGAAAATCAGTTTCACAAGAAACAGATACAACATAGGCTTTATCTCCTTCAATAACAATTTTGAGACCACCTTCAAGTGCTTCTCTATCTGCTTTTTTTTGCAGCTTTTGCGAGACCTTTTTTTCTGAGCTCTTCAATAGCTTGTTCTATGTCACCGTCAGTAGCTTCAAGAGCTTTTTTACACTCCATCATACCGATACCTGTTCTTTCTCTGAGTTCTTTTATAAGAGCAGCAGTAATTGCCATATTATTATTTTTAAACATATAAATTTCAATTATTCTGTTTTTTTATTTCTTAAATACCCCCTCAATTTTATCTTCTATCACATCAAGTAATTCTACTTCAATTTCTTGTCACTTAAAAGCCTTAAAAGCAAAATATATCGAAAGCCCTATATAGAGTAAGATAGAAATATTCGCAAAAAACTGATTAAATAAGAATATAAGAATCAAAATCCCTACAGAAAGAAGAAGTGAATATTTCACATGATGCAGTAATGCTTCTTTATTTGTTTGTGCCAAAAAGTACATTGATATAGCACCTACAAAAAAAGGAAAATACGCTAGAGCATGAACTATGTTTTGTTTATTCAAAAAAGAAACCTGAGTTGAAGCAATTTTTGGGTCTTCTTGAGACATATACGGATAGTAAAGAAATAAAAGATACTTCTATTGTAATAAAAACCAGAATACATCTAAATTATTTTTTAGAATTTTAATTGAGCATCAAGCTTATGCAGCTTGTTTTGCATCATTTTCTTTTGCTGGTGCTTCAGTTTTATTTACTGGAGCGACTTTTTTAGGTTGAGCTTTGAAACCATCCTTAAGAGCAGTAGCAAGATAATCAAGTGATTTTACAGAATTCGTATTTGCAGGAATTGATTCTTTTACTTCATGAGGATTTCCATTGGTATTATAAATTGCATAACAAGGGATTCCAAGAGTACGAGCTTCTTTAATAGATTGTTCTTCGTACACTCCATCAACTACAAAAAGTGCATCTGGAGTTTTCTTCATTTCTTTTAGACCTTTAAAGGCTTTATCAAGTTTTTCAAGCTCAAGCATTTTAGCTGCTTTTTCTTTTTTAGT
Organism: bacterium; assembly: GCA_024635485.1. Classification (GTDB taxonomy): domain Bacteria; phylum Patescibacteriota; class Gracilibacteria; order BD1-5; family UBA6164; genus JAACSU01. Next base: position 23,267 of record JAGXIV010000012.1, read on the forward strand.
AAGCATTTCAAGTCCTCCCGTATCAGCATCTTTAATAAGCTTTAGGTATGTTGAAATTCTTCCCTTAATAGTTTTAAAGTTTGTTAGTAGACCAGGAACCCATTTTTCTGTTACGTAAAAGTTTCCAGTAGATTCAGCAAGTTTTACAAAAGCGTCTCTAGCTTGAAGTTTCGTAGCAACAAAAAGAATTTTCTTCCCTGCAGCATTCATATCTCGTAATTGAGCATTTACTTCTTCAAGTTGATTTGCTGTCTGTGTTAAGTCAATAATATGTACTCCATTAGTAGAACCATATATATATGATTTCATTTGTGGATTCCAGTAATTAGTTTTGTTTCCAATATGTAAGAGATTATCAAACATATCTTTTAGCATTTTTTTATCCATTGGATGGTGTGTTAATATATACAAGTCTTAGAGTGTAAGACTTTAAATAAATATTTCTGTGCATTATACATGCTTCCCAAAAATATTAATTACGCAGCAGCGTCTTCTTTTTTAGCTTTTGCTGGTGTTTTTTTTGCAGCTGGTTTTTTATCTTCAGAAGAATCTTCTTTAGTAGAAGCTTTTTTCTCTGCAGATTTTTTAGGAGCTACTTCAGCGTCGATTTTGTCTTCTTCGCTTGGTCCTTCTTTTACTTGTGGTTTAGAATCTTCTTTCATTCCTTCAGGAACTGGTTGTAGTGCCTTAAGTGAAAGTCCAATTCTCTTTTTAAGAGGTTCAAAGTTAATAATTTTAGCTTCAACTTCTTCTCCAACTTTTACGTGATCTCTAATATCTTTTACAACATGATGAGAGATTTCAGATAAATGGATAAGACCTTGTATTCCACCATCAAGATCCATGAATGCTCCAAATTGAGAAATTCTTGAAATTGGTGCTTTAATAGTATCCCCTGTTTTCACTTTTTTAGCAAGTACATCCCAAGGATTATCCTTAAGTTGTTTGATAGAAAGAGAGATTTTTTCGCTATCAAGTCCGATAACTTTTACTTTAACTTTCATACCAACCTTTGCAAACTTCCCAGGATTATTTACATGACCCCAATCAATTTCAGAAACATGAACGAGACCTTCAAGTCCATCAAAAGTAACAAATAAACCATATGAAAGTATACCAGAAACAACCCCTTCAACCACATCACCCTCTTTGAGTGTTTCAAGTGCTTTTGTTCGTTGTTCTTCCATTGCAGCTTTTTCAGAGAAAATAATTTTCTTTCCTCCATCGTCTACATTGATAACTCGAACTTGGAAATCAACTGTAAGAAGTGAATTCAAGTGTTCAAGAATTTTTTCTGGATCTGCTCCTTCAACACGTGGATAATGAAGAGGTGTCAGTTGAGAAACTGGGATAAATCATTTGAGACCATCGATATCAACCAAAAGTCCACCTTTATTTGCTTCACTCGCTCGAACAGTCATAACTTCTCCTGTTTCGAAGTTAGAGTTCAGAGTGTTCAGACTTTTAATTTGATTCGCTCTTTTAAGAGAGAGTATTAGAAGTCCTCTTTCAACAGAATCTCCTAGAACCATAACGTCAATATTTTGACCTGATTCAAGTTTTTCTATATCAACACTGTTCCCAAGTTCTTTAGAAATAACAAGACCTGTAAATTGGTTATTCACATTTACAAGAATATTTTTCTTTTCAATCTTTTCAATTACCCCAGTAATTACCTCCCCTTCTTTTGGGTATTGTATTTCTGGAGAGTTTTCAAATAACTCTGAGAAGAGTTTTTGATCAGCACTCAGTGCTTTTTCTTTTTTTGCCATAGCGTAAAAGAATATTAAAAAATAAAGTAGTGAAATCCTTACTCAGTGAGCGCAATCACTGTGACCATCGGTCAGGAATCATTTTCAAAAAGGCTAGAGATTTGAAAACGTATCCGAGAACTTCGCTTAAAAATTAAGTAGTAAAAATTTGAAATAAATTTCCACTATATAATTTTGAAGTTTTTATTTTGAAAATGGGGTGCCCAAAGGGGCTCGAACCCTCGACCTCCAGAGTCACAACCTGGCGTTCTAACCAACTGAACTATGGGCACCATATACTTCAAAATACGCTTTTTTTTCAAAAAGCCACAGAAGTATATAAAATTTAAGCCCTGAGTCAAAAGATTTTTCTGATATATTTGGCTATTTTTCTAGAGTTATGCTAGCATATCATATATAGTATTTAAAACCCAAATATGGAAGTACTTCAAAATGGAGAAATTGTCATCAGACTTATGGTTACACTTATAATATGCATAATATTATGACTTGAACGAGAACTCAAAAGCCAGCCTGCAGGTATCAGAACTCACATTCTCATATGAGTGGGTTCTTGTCTTATAATGATACTCTCAATTATGATTCCTGAACTATACGGTTCTACGGTGAATGATCCGGGAAGAATTGCAGCACAGGTAATTTCTGGTGTATGATTCCTCGGAGCTGGAGCGATTATGAAACATGGATATGATACAAAATGACTTACAACTGCTGCAAATATATGGGTAACTGCTGCAATAGGACTTACCATTTGAGCAGGACTCTATATCCCTGCAATATTTACAACTTTTATTATTCTTCTCAATTTAGTGATAATTACAAAAGTGAAACAAAAATATCTCCATACACATAAATATTGTAATATCTTTATAACTTTTGATACGAAACAAAAAACACTCGAAAATATATACAATCAAATAGCACAGGAACCGATTAAAATTATTTCTAAAAATATCAAGGAAACTGATTCAGGGGTAACCCTCGATATAATTTCAAAAATTCACCCAGATACAAATCTTTTTACTCTTAAAAAGAATATTGAACGAATTACAAAAGCTAAAAAGATCTCTATTTCAGAACGAGTTTCCATTTAAATCAAGCTTGAAAATTATTTTCAGTGATTTCATTTAAGAAAACTTGCAATATTATCAAAGCGAGCACGAATATTTATTGAGTCACAGAACGAATAAAGCTTCTGAGTATTTTTAAATATCTCTGAGATTCTCTCTCTAATATTTTATTTTCTGGAGTTCATAAGCCATGAACGAGGCTATTTCTCAATTTATGGACATTCCAAATTTCTTGAATATTTGGAATTTCTTTGGGTTCTTTTTTGAGTATTTCTCAAAACGTCCCTGTATAGCCTAGTAATTTGAGTGTATGATGATATATTTTATCGCAATCAATAATTTGCTCTTTCATAGAAAGATTCTCAATATTTTTAATACTCGCGAGAAGTTGCCGTGCTTCTCAAGAACTAATGGTTCTATATTTATTCCATCAGAAGATCCATCAAAGAATTTTTAACATTTTATATATCAAATCAAATAAGAAGCGTCGCATCATAATCATCAAAATCTTTGAATTTCGGAATGAGATACTCATGAACGGCAAGTCATGGAGAGCTTGAGATTACAGATTTTCTATTAATTTCATGAAAGTTTACTGTAGGAAAAATAACTTTTTCTCATGCAGTAAGAACTATTGCTTCGTCTGGGTCACGCAAACTGGCATCATGAGTTGCTGCAAATAAAACTTTTTTTCTTAAAGATTCATACACTCAATGATTTCTCTCTTCTTCCATTGAAAAGATATTTTTTCTATCATTTCAGTCAAGCAATACGACTTCTTTCATTCCAGGAATATTCAGTAGCACCATTTTTTCTTTTTCTATAGCATCTTCTAAAGTTTCTTGAGAATCTACAATTTGTAATTTTCAGCTTTCAAAATCTATATCGTTTTCTTTTGATTCAGAATTAGTAAAACGAAGGAGTTGAGGAAGACTCTTCATAGATTTTCTTTCAGACTCTTCGAGCATATGAAGAGCATTAAGTATTTTATAAACTTTTTCAACGTGAGGAATATGTTTTGCTTCTAAATCACCTACAGCCCCAGCACTACTTCGAGCAAATATAGTCCCATATCAAAGAACATAATGCATAACATTGTTTTTGGAGAATGCCATGTCACGGATATTTTTAAAGTGAATCGACATATGAAATTTGGAAAAAACTCCATTTCGAACTTTTACTATTATTTTCTCATTTGAAATAATAAAGTAAGATTTTACCCAAAAGAAATAAAACCAAGCAAAAATAATTGCTCCAATAAATATTTCTCACAAAATAATAAGTACTACTGAAATTTTTAGAAAAAATAATATTACAGAAGAAATAATGAGAAATGGAATAAATACAGAAAGTGATTTTGATATTGGTACTATTATGTGTTGATGTGTTTTATAGAGAATGGTATCGGTATAGTGTTGCATAATTTTTTGTTAATTTCTCGCATTTTACTACATTCATCAAAAAAATAAAGCCAATAGGCTTCTTTTTAAAGAGATTTTATTTTTTGAGCGAGTTCGATGAGTTTTTCTCTCACTTTTTCATTGATGAGTTCTCCATCTTTAAAATCCATAAACCAAGTAAAGGGAGTTGGCATAATATTTGTGGTAGAATATTCAAATTGCAGTGCATTAAATAGATCTCTGCTCGCCATATAGGTATTTGGTCCTCCAGAATTTACAATAATTCCAACTGGCTTTCCAGAAACGGAAGCTCCACAAATATCAATAAAGTTTTTTAAAACTCCACTCATCGTGTATTGATAGACTGGCATTCCAAAAATCACTCCTTCACATTTTTCAATTTTGTGAAACGCTTCTTGCATATCTTTTGGATAATGCTCCAAATTCCCTCCATTACAAAATTCCATTTCCACTTTTCGAAGGTCCACATATTCTACTTCAACACCTTCCCCCACACAATATGTTTCAAATGCTCGACACACAATATCTGTATGACTTCCCTCTCTTAAACTCGATTGAACAATTGCTATTTTTTTCATAGTTTACTTTTTTATTTTACAAAATAATCAATTTTATCTATTGGTATTGCTTTTCAAATATTATTTTCATCATTTATTAAAACATATTTTCAGTTTTGGTAATATGATTTATATTCTATTCAATCATACATAACCTCAAATGAGTAGATATTTAAAATTAAAGGGAGCTTATGTCAAAAAATGAGAATAGGAATTACACATACGAGTATTTTAAATATAAAACCTAATTTATCGTCCTTTAATTCTTTATTATTTTTAAATGTTTCAATAATAAGTACATACAATAAAAATAAAAATAATAATGTAACAAAGAAGTTAAAATAAAAATTAAATACTAAATACAAAGTTCCATTTTTATCAAAAAGTTCTATATAAAAAAATGCAAAAAACAAAGGAATTGAAATAATTAGTGCAATAGATTTTTTTTTGAAGTATGGATAAAATTTTTTATGAGTTAAAATAAATAACGAAATTAAAAATATACATAGTGGAACTATTATTAAAGCAAAAGCTATTAGAGAATCGCTTAAAGACTGAGACCAATTAAAAAGACTTAATAAATTAATTTGATTTAAAAAATATAATTGAATAAATACTCAATAAAAAAAAGAAAAAATCGATAGAGTAAAAACTATATCTTTTATCTTATTTAATGATAATAACTCTTTCATTTATTATTTTTTTAATAAATTTACAAATGCTTCACTTGGAAGTGATACTTTCCCAAATTGTTTCATCTTTTTCTTTCCTTTCTTTTGCTTATCGAGAAGTTTATTTTTTCTGGAAACATCTCAACCATAGAGTCCAGCTGTTACGTCTTTTCTAAAAGCTGAAAGCGTTTCTCTGGCTACAACATTAGATCACACTGAAGCTTGAATTGCAATAGAAAACTGAGCTCGAGGAACTACTTCTTTGAGATTTTTCGTGATTTTTCCTCAAATAAATCTTGCTTGAGAATCATGACAAATAAGTGAAAGTGCTGCGATTCTTTCTCCTGCGATGAATATATCAAGTTTCACGAGTTTATCTTCGTTATATTTTAAAAATTCATAATTCAAAGACGCATATCCACTTGATAGTGATTTCATCTCGTCATAAAAGTCACCAATGAGTTCATTCATAGGAAGTTCATAGGTCAGCATTACACGACCTTGGTCAATAAATTGTTGATTTTTAAATACTCATCTTCGTTCTTGTGCCAGTTGCATCATAGCTCAAACATGCTCAAGAGGAGTTATGAGTTCAATTTTTGCAATAGGTTCAGATATTATTTCAAAAGTATCTCTAGATGGAAGATCTTCTGGATTTGAAACAGAAATTATTGTTTTCGTTTTTGTTTCGTGCTCGATAAGTTCAGGGGCAAGTCTTGAATATTCTGATTTTTTATCTCCGTACATTCTAATTTTGTAGGTAACTTGTGGAGCTGTCATGATAACATCCATATCAAACTCTCTGAATAATCTTTCTTTTACGATATCAAGATGCAGCAGTCAGAGAAACCCACATCTAAATCATTGTCCGAGTGCAGCAGAAGCCTCCGTTTCTTTTTGGAGAGCAGAATCATTGAGCATGAGTTTTTCCATTGCATCAGCCAATTGAGGATACTCATCAGTAGCAACAGGAAATACTCACGCGTAGATAAATGGAGTTACTTTTTTGAATCCTTCAATCGCTTTTTCTTTTGATGGTTTATCTTTTGGACCTTCAATATTTGCGGGTTTCCACAAAGTATCCCCTACTTTTGCATCTTGAATAGATTTGAGTCATGTAACAACATATCCAACTGATCCATTATCAATCAGTGGAGCACTCGTATATCCTGGAGCAAAATATCCTACATCAAGAGCCTCTATTTTTTTCCCTGTATTAAGGAAATGAAGTGAATCTCATTTTTTAATCTGGCCTGAAAATACTTTAACATATGATACAACTCATCTGTATGGGTCATACTGACTATCAAAAACAAGAGCTTTGAGTTCTTGTTTTTCAACCTCTATACTTGATTCAAATACTACTGGTTTAGGTATTCTCTCGAGTACTGCATCTAACACCGCTTCTACATTTTCTCCTGTTTTGGCTGAAATTGGAATAATATCAGATAAATCACACCCTAAAAGATTAATAATCTCTTCACTTACTCTTTCTACATCAGCTGCTGGTAGATCAATTTTATTAATAACTGGAATAATATCGAGATCATTTTCCATAGCAAGGTATACATTTGAAAGCGTTTGAGCTTCTATTCCCTGTGTCGCGTCCACAATAAGGAGACATCATTCTACCGAAGCAAGACTCCTTGAAACTTCGTACTGAAAATCGACATGTCCCGGAGTATCAATAATATTAAATTGAAGTCCTTTCCACATCATTCGGACAGGTTGCAACTTAATAGTAATTCCTCGTTCTTGTTCAAGCTCCATAGTATCAAGCATTTGACCATGCTTCATATCACGTTTATCAATCGTACCCGTTATCTCAAGAAGTCGGTCTGCTAGAGTCGATTTTCCATGATCTATATGGGCAATAATACAAAAATTTTTAATTTGATCTAAATTCATTTTCTTTTCTTATTTTATGGCTAAATTTTGCGTGTAGTGTAGTTATTAATTTAAAAAAGTAAATGTCGTCTTTGAATTGAATTAATTTAGTATAAGTAATATCTTTTCACGTGTTGCAAAAGTTGTGAGAAATATATCTACGATAGAGTTTTGAAAGCTTTTAGGAATTAAAATAGTTATCATATGAAAAGCAAGGAGAAGAAAAAGAGTGAATAATCACGCGAATAATACTATTTTTTGTGTGAGAGTAAGCATGATATTTTTATCTTCTGATCAAGTTTCATAGGCTTCAGCTTGAGAAATTTTTAATGTTGGTATTCTGCTGCTTTTAGTTGTTGATTTCTTTTTCTTTTTTGCAAACCAGCCAGATCTTTGAGCTGCCAGTATTTTAAAATTTCACACATCTGAAAGGATATATTCTGAGTTTCATGAATATATCTTCAGTGCATAATCATAGTTTCATTCTCAAATATTTTTAGTTTTGAGTAAAATTTTTCAGTTTTTATCGGAATTGAGAGTGAGAACGACTTTTCCTTCAGAAATAATTTCAATTCTCGCATTTGGAAACGTAGATCACGAAATCTTAAATCAATCTCTTTTGAGAACTAAGAATTTGAGCTTCATATATTTCTTCAATATTTTTTCATGTTCATTTTGAGGAATCAAATTCAAAAGTTCAAATAATGAAAATCACTGAAACACTTCTCCACTCAGCAATTCATTATCTCAGATTTTTCTTTGATAGTTTATTGAAAAAAGTTCAACATCTCCACAAGAAAGAGTAACAGAATCTTTTGAATTTCAGAGTGTCAGTTTCGTTTCAAATGAAAAATAATATTTAGTTTCTCATGGAGCTAGAATATCATTTCATAGAATGTATTTTTTAGAACTATCTTGAAGAACACATCCTTGCATATTTTTTGACTCTCAAGAATTATTTACTATCTCTATAAACTCAAGAGTATCCTTTCAGGCAGGATTTGGAAGTATCTTTCCCACACTGACTCACGTCATATCTCTCAGTAAGAATCTGTTTGATTTTTCAGAGAATAACACTCATTCTACATCATTTTTTTGAGCGCTTTGCAAGACAACATTATTTGAGACTTCTACATAAAAATCTTGTGTTTCTATTATATCTTCTCCTCTCAAAATTTCTAATATAATTTCATACTCTCACGTCTCTATCCACATTCCAGAAGGATTTTGTTTTTCTGAGAATGTTTCTCCATTTATTGTCCAGATATAACTGAGTCCTTTTTTATTTCAATCAATTTCTGCTGTAAGATTGATATTACATTTTTTTACTCAAAGACAGCTCAGTTTATTTTCTGTCAGTGTTTTTTCATGAGAGAGTTTTCATTGCAGTACAATTGATGATGTAATTGAAGAAGAAACTACTTCTTTTTCTAAATCTTGAGATAATAGTTCTTCATCTTTTGAAAAAATATCTGGAATATTTGTGACTGTAAAATTAATTTTCTTGAAATTTGTATCATTTCACTTTTCGTATACCGTGAGGGAACCATTGAATTCTCAAAGTCCATATTTAATAATACCTGGATTACATCGAGTATATGTTGTAGCACTACTAGCTATTCATTGTCAAAAATCCCACAAACATCTATCATCTTTTTCTTGTGCTTGATAATTAAGATTCATTGAACATGCTTCTTTTTTACAAGAAAAATTATTAAATCAATTTTTTAGAACCCCAGATTGGACAATGATATCTTTGATAGCTACAAAATAGGATTTGATAGTTTTTCATGCTACAGAAGTTCATCATGAAGTAATTTTTGAAGTATTTGATGGAACATATCATTTATTTTCTATTATAATTCGTTTCTCTGTAAATATATCTGGAAAATTTTTATGTATAATTTTGAAACTCACTTCAAAATTTCAAACTGGAAAATCCACAGAATTTGGATTACATTTTTGTTCTTCTCACGTCTCCTTTCATATTCAAAAATTTATTTCACAATAATAGTCTGTTGACTTAATTCAATCTCAAAAACTAGCTTCCAGATTAAAATTAACTTTACATGTTTCTTTACTTGTGTCACAATGAAATTCGTCGCTTCAAAACTCTCAAAAAATATAACTAGGTCTTTGCAGTTCAAAGAAAATTTCAGGTATTTTTAAGGTCTCTAAAAATCATGCATTCTCTGTGTTATAAGAAGTTTCTCACTCTTCACTTCGCAAATCTCATGTAGTAGACTGATCATTTCATCAGTTTTTTATATTCCAAATTTCTATACGTTTTTCAGAATATATTTCTGGCTTACTTTTTGAATATATTTTAAAAAATACTTCTGAAATTCACACTGGAAATATGAGAGTATTTGGATTGCATTTTTGCTCTTCTCAAGTAAATCACAAAATTCAAAAATCTATTACACAACTATATTCTCATTCTGGAAAATCAGAACTAAAACTCTCAAGCAGTGAAAAATTAACTTTACATATATCTTTAGAAGTATCACAGTTATAAATATCACTACTCCCACTCTGTTTTACATAACTGGCTTGTTGAAAAGAAATATTAATTTCAGGAACATCAAGAGCTCAAGAGGAAATAAAATCATTAATTTTTCAGTCTTGATAATCACTAGGTCATCCTCAGCTATTATTTTCTTCAGGAGAAATTTCATCTGAAAAATATACTTCTCAAGAAAATATTTTCTGAATAATATCATCTTCCTTAATATCCTCAAAACTTAGAAATTCTCATTTCACAGAATTTTCGTAATATATCGAATCTACTAAAATTCATTCATTGTCATACAAAAAAACGCTTTCATCTGAATTGTTCAGAATGATTTTCGTAAGACTTCGAGAAAATTGTTTTCTCTCACCTGATACTAATATGTCTTCAGATCAAAATAAATACTGCTTCCCTGCAGTATCTTCAAGTACATATCAAGATAGTGACCTCGTTTCTGTATAATTATTTTTGAGAGTTATATATTCTAAGTTTTTATCATCCGTCGTATTTGGGAATACTTCTGATATTTCAAAAAGAGCATTCGCTGATACGCTGAAAACAAAAAAGAATATAAATCATAGTACTAAGTTCTTGAGCATTCTGCGTTGCTAAGATATATATTCAAAGTATATACAGATCTGATTAATTATCTAAATTTTCAACTAGACAGATCTATATTTTTGAGTTTTACTTAAAGAATTTTGCCCAAATCGTATGAAATACTATGAAAATCGCATTACTTGATTTCTGTCCTTTTGCGAGACTATAATCCGTATAGATAATATCAACTGATACTTCCCCATATGCAAGATTGTTCTGAGAAACTTGTTCTGTGATTTCAGAAGCATAGGCCATTGAATCTGCAGTGAGATGTATTTTATAAAGTGCTGAATTTCTAAAGACTCTATAACCATTATGTGCATCTGTAAGCTTGACTCCACTGACTAGGTACGTAAAGAGTCTTCCTCCTTTTAAGATATATTTTCTTATAAATGGAATATTTTGAAGTGATCATTTTTTAAGAAAACGTGAGCCAAAGACAACATCGAGATGAGGATATTTTTTAAACGCTTTTTTAAATTTTGAGTAATCTGAAATTCTATGTTGCCCGTCAGCATCAAAGGTCACAACAAACTTCGTTTTTCCATATCTTCTCAAATATTCAAATCATGTTTCAAGAGCCGCTCCTCCACCTCTATTTTGAAAATGTTTTATGTCGATAATTCATGGATGATTCTCCTTCATTTTGTGAATAATTTCACTTGTATTATCTCTGGATCCGTCATCAACAATAAGAATATTTTCATACCCAGCTTCAAGTATTGATTGAATAGTAGATTCTAATACGCTTGCTTCGTTATAACTTCGAACAAGAAATACTTCATTTCCCTCGATTATTTTTTGAGAGCTTGAACCTATAGCAAGTTCTCTCACCATTTTAGAAATATAATGTTTATTATTCTCTACTTTACTCAAAAGTAATAATACAAAATAGAGTAGAAAAATAATTGAACCATATACCAAAACATCAGCTCACCTTTGGAGTCCAAAAATCTTTCCAAGTTCATTCAAGACTCAAGGAAAAAAAGTAAATACAAGTAAACCTCCACCAATAAGTATAAATACGAAAAAATGAAGTGCATTAAACTTTTCTTTTTGAGCAATATCCAGAGCCAAAATAAATATTACAAGACCAGAAATGATAAAAAATACTTCGAGTAAGGTCACACTTGATTTTTAATAATTATAATTTCTCGTAATTTTATGGAAAATGCCTTTGCAGTCAAAGAAATTGTTTTTATACTAATAATGAAATAATTTTAATTTTTTCCCATGCAAAAAAAATATGATTGAATTCCTCAGTGTTATTACCGTGTTTCAGCCAAAGCTCTAATCAGAAACCAAGAATGAAAAATAGCTTTGTGTAAAGAAAACACTGGATATTGGGACATACCTGGTGGTTGAGTTGATCATTGAGAAGATATCAAAGACGCTCTTAAAAGAGAAGTTATGGAAGAAATGTGACTCGTTGTCACTTCTATTTCTGAAAATCCTATTTATACCTTTCTCGCAGAGAGTTCTGGAATCGCAAGTCCAAAAAGACCTATTTGCTTTATACTCTATGAAGTAGAAGTAGAGAATTTTGATTATACTCTTAGCTTTGAATGCGCTGAATTATGATTTTTTTCTGTAGAGGAAGCACTTGAAATACAACTGTATTATCCAAATGAAAAAATTATGCGAGAAATAAAAAAACAAGAAGCTTAGGCTTCTTGTTTTTTTGGTTTATCAAACATTTCTTCAATATCATCACGGATTTGTGAGACGAGTTGCAAGTCTGTGATATCAGCAATTTTGAGATCAGGAAGACCCGATTGTCTCACTC
>JAGXIV010000013.1 GCA_024635485.1 bacterium
CAGCATGCCAATCAGTAAACAAATGATAAAAATTATCATTTTTTTAATCCTTGAAAGTTAATGACATCAGCGTTTCTTTAGAGCATAAACTATTTAATAGAACCAATCTATAGTAAATGAAGGTCGTCTTGATGAAGCGACGCGTTATCAAGGACTTTATTTCTCTCTCTTTATAGTAGTAGGAAATTGAACATGAAGTAAAGAAGTTATAGAAATAATTCAAGATATTACTAATATTGAAACATTTATTGTAAATGAATCTGGAGCTTCTGTATACTCAGCGAGTAAAATAGCAGCTGAAGAATTTCCAAATCTTGATAGTTTAGATAGAGGTACTGTCTCTATTGGTAGACGTTTTATAGACCCTCTTTCAGAACTTGTAAAAATACCTGTTGGAAGTATTGGAGTTTGAATGTATCAACATGATATTGCAGAAAAAAAACTCGAAGAAAAACTTTGATATGTTATAGAAGATACGGTAAATGAAGTGGGTATTAATGTAAATACTGCCTCTATTTACGTACTCCAGCACATTTCGTGAATTACTAAAGCAGCTGCGAAGAAGATATATAATCATAGACCTTATACTTCTCGTACCCAGCTAAAAAAACAATTAAGTCCGAAAGTATATGAACTTGCTGCCTGATTTCTACGAGTACCTGAAAGCAGTGAAATATTTGATTCTACAGATATTCATCCAGAACAATATCCACTAGCTAAATTTATCTCATCAAATTTAGACTTACAAAAGCTTGATAGCGAAGGATATATAGTGCAATTTTTTACTGAGAATTCGATAAAAATAAAAGAGCTCTATTCCGATGCAAATATAAATACTATTAAGTTTATAGTGACTTCTCTCCTTGAAGCTTGAAAAGAAAAACGAATTCTTTCAACACATCAAAAAGCTCGAAAAAACACAGCTCAAGATGTAAAAGTATGAGATATAGTAACTTGAGTTATCAGAAATGTACTTGCATTTGGAGCATTTGTTGATATTTGAATGAAACAAGATGGTTTAGTGCATGTTTCACAAATTGCAGATACTTATATCTCCGATCCAAAAGAGTTTGTCGAACTGGGACAAACTGTACAAGTAAAAATACTAGCTATAGATGGAATAAGTGGAAAGATTCAACTTTCTATAAAGGAGGCAACAAAATTGTAAATATAAAAAATATACTTATAATTCTACTATTAATTTTATAATACATCTCAACTATGAAATATACATTTTTTATCCTGTTTCTTTGTTTGTGACTTCTGTGACTTACAAGCTGTGCAACTACACCTGCAGAAACTCAATCATGAGCGAATACTCAACAGAGTGGGGTTGTTATTCCTTGAGTAGAAGAAGAAACAGGATGACCTATAATTGAAGATACTCTTACACTTACTTCAGACAAATGAAGTACTCTCATTATTAATGATTTTTGAAATTCTATGAGTGTTTCTTCTCCACTCGTAATAACTTGAAAAGCACCAAGAAAATGGTTTTTTGAATGAATTTTTCCTGTTATTCTTACTGTAAGTGGGGGGGATACAGTGACTAAAGCATGAGCTACTGGAGATTGGCTCGTACCAGTGAGCGAAGATGGAGAACTTTTAGGTGATGATATGATAGATTTTACAGTAACTTTAGAATATTCTGACCCAGTATCAAGTCAGGAAGGTACAATTATTTTTAAAGCGGATAATCCAAGTGGAGAAGCTATAAATGGGGACCAAGCAGAAGTAAATGTTATTTTTAATTAAATCTTACAGTCTCATTACAAACATACTGTATGGTTATAGTAATATTAAAAATTAATACTATTATATGAAAAAAGTAACAGGAGGATGTGATTGTAAAAATGTACGATATGAAGCTGAAGTTGAATGAGATGGATGTATCAGTTGTCATTGTGAACAATGTCAAAAAATACATGGGATATATAAACCTATGATTGTTGTAAATAAATCTGATCTAAAAATTACACAAGACAAAGGTCTTGCGTGGTATGAATCAAGTTCCGATAATAAACGAGGATTCTGTAAAGACTGTGGTTCAGCTATATTTAAAAGACCCAATGACGATGCAGCAGCAATGTCAGATAAGATTATGCCTTCCGTGTGAAGTCTTGACGATACAAGTCCATGGAAAAATGAACTCAATGTATTTTGTAAATTCAGAGGTTACTACTACAACATGCCAGACGGAGAACAAAAAGAAATCATGTAAAAAAACTCACTTTCGTGAGTTTTTTATTCTAATAAACTTTTGAACATCATTTTTTAATTCAACTTAATATCTAAATGATGGAGTAAACCTTCGCAGTATTCCCTGCTGAACTTTGTTTTGTGTAATTTATTGTTTTCAGGATTTATAGAAAAACTATGACTTCAAATTAAATTCGCATTTTTAAAATTACATCAGAGAAAAATAGATTTTTCTAAATCACAATATTCAAATACTGCATTTTCTAGATATGCATTGGTAAAATTACATTCGAGGATTTTACAATCTTGAAAAATGGTTCCTTTGAGATTGAGTCCAAAAAATGTACAAAGCGATAATTGTGAGTCATGAAACTGAAAATGAGAAAGCAATTTAGACATATCAGAAAACTTGAGACCAAGAATTTTACAATTTATAAAAGTAACATCATTAAGTGTCGTATTTTTGAGGACTACATTTGAGAGATTACATTTTTCAAAATGACAACTTGAGAAAATTTTAAAAGAAAAATTATGATTCGAAAAATTAACTCAAACAAAATGAATATCTGAAATATCATCTTGTTCAAGAATAGATTGAAATTGTAGGTCTGTTATTTTTTGCATTTCCATATTTTATAAAAATATTTCAAAAATTAAAGCGTAAAAAACAAAAAAGATTCAGTTTTACTCGCAATTTAATATATCTCCCTATAATCAAGGAAATAATTCAAACTTAGAATATGTTTCAAGAAATAATTGATGAAATACTCAGTGAACACGATGAGTTTAGTGCAGAAGAATTAGCAGAAATTTGTCAGGTTTATTATGACGAAATTCCTGCGAAAATAAAACAAGAAACGAAGGTAAAAAGAGTAGCGAAATATATGCGAAGTGAGTTTGAACTTGGAAAATCAGAGCAAAGTTCAAAAACACAAATTATTTGAGCAAATAAACAATATTCTCTCGAAACAATACCAAAGTACCTTTTTGAAGGAAAATCATCAATAGCTTCGAGTTTAATAGATATTACGAAGATTTCTAAATCTATTTGAGCTGAACCACTGTTGGTAAATGCTGAACTCAAAATAAATACAAATGATAAAGTAGCACTTATCGGGAAAAATGGAGCAGGTAAAACGACACTTCTTAAGATGATTCTTGCAAAGGCTTGAATCCTAAAATGAGAACAAGCTGAAGTACTTGATTTAGAAAATATCGATGGAAATATTGAACTGGCATCATGAATAAAAATCTGATACTTATCTCAAGATCTTTTTTGGTCGGATACAAACAATACCCTTGGTCAAGAAATGGCGAGTATTTTTCCAGAAATTACTGATAAGATACAACTCCTTCATAATTTACAGGACAAAGCTGAAATGTGGGAAGAACGAGAAACACTCAATAAAGAACTCATAGAAATAGATGGATTCAAAAAAGATATACTGCGTCAAGAAATCCTAAGATATTTTGGAATCAGCGATGATCAGCTAGAATTTAATGTTCTCCAACTCTCAGGTGGAGAACAAACTAAAGTACAAATTGCTAAGTTTCTTATTTCTGAAGTTGATATTTTAATATTGGATGAGCCAACCAATCACTTAGATATTGATGGAATCATATTTCTTGAGAAGTTTTGTCAGGTATGGAAAAAAGCGATTGTTTCTATTTCGCATGATGTTCAGTTTATTAATCACACCTGTAAAAGAGTGGTTGAAATTTCAGGAAAACAAATACATAATTATGCTGGAAACTATGATTTCTACATACATGAAAAACAAGAAAGGTTTAAAAAAGATATGAGGGATTATAGTAATCAACAAAAAGAAATAGAAACACAGGAAGTATATATAAATAGATTTCGTGCAAACTCAGCCAAAGCAGCGAGTGTACAAAGTCGAATCAAGGCATTAAATAAAATCGAAGTACTACAAAAACCTGAAAATGAAACCACTGCGAAGTTTATAACGCTTCAACCAAATCTCAGACTTCCAGAAGTTATTATGAAGTTAGATAACATAGTTGTGTGATACAAATATCCTCTTGTGGTTCTACCAGAATTTATACAAGTTCAAAAAGAAGATAAAATTTGAATTATATGAAAAAATGGTGCTGGAAAAACGACGCTACTCAAAACCATCTTATGAGAAATTTCCGCACTATCAGGTATTAGTGAAATACATCCAAAACTCCAAATTTGAAGTTATGGTCAGGTTCTTGAAGGACTTGATACCAGTCAAAGTATTATTGCTGAGCTGGGGAAAGACCATGAAAATATACAAGATATTAGAACGATGCTATGAGGATTACTGATGAGCTGAGATAAAGTAGAGCAAGAAATTTGAACACTTTCATGAGGAGAGCGAGCAAAAGTAGCACTCACAAAAATGCTCCTTGCAAAACCAGATATAATCATCATGGATGAACCAACGAACCATCTTGATATTCATTCAAAAGAAGTGATTAAACATATGTTAAAAACATTCTGATGAACCACTTTAATAGTCTCTCATGACAGAGATTTACTCGAGTCTGTTTCAAATAAAATCTGGCTTATAAAAGAACAAACACTGAGCCAATATGATGAACCAAAACTCTGATTTCAAGAAATATATTCCTAGAAAATACTTATTTAGAGTCTTGCATTCGTAGAGTAAGTTTATATAAGTAGCTATCTATTTGCGAAATAGTAATAGGGGTAAGAGGGTCAAACTCTTTCATAGAACTGTCTATTATTCCGTGTGATTTTGCATATTCAGCGTAGCTTGTATACCAAAATCTTTTTTCTAAGTCAGTGAATGTGAGGTACGCTGCTCTCTTTGGAACATTTTCTCCACTGAAATTTAATATGAATTTAAGACCAGCTGCATGACTCACTACTCCTTTAGGATTGAAGTCATTATTTGCATCTCATTGGATAATTCAACGTCGTTTCGCATCACAAATTTGTTCAGCATATATTGATTCTGAGATATCGTTAAAACAATTTTTTATAGTAAAGGTAGTATCTTTTTGAGAAAAATACAAAATTCATATGAGTTCTTCTCTTGTTATTGTATTGTTTTCAAAACGGGAGTATATATCTACTGGAAGATATTTAGGTCAGCTGTTGAACTGTGTTATATTTTTAGAGTTATCAAATGTATTAGAAATTGAATAAATAACATTTCAATAAAAAAGTCCATAAATAAATATTCAAACACATACAAATATGGCAAACATAATAACTCATCGCTTTACCATTAAAAAATTTTGTTGAACCCAAAAAAAATATTCATTTTTATGTTGAGATCATTGTGTATTTTGTTCTATTTTTTCTCTCGTTTTATAACTTATATCAGAAATAAAATACGAATTTTTTAAAAGATGAAATCAGAGTAATACAATAACAAATACTATGAAGTAAACGGAAACAAAACTCAGACCTATAAATATTATTATTTGTAATATGAGTGAAACAACTTCATATTTTGATTCATTTTTTATATAACTCAGTTCTTGATATTCCATCATTCGAGTTTTTGCATATCATTTCTTTTTGAGTTTTAAATCATCACTTTGGATATCAAAAAAAATTATTTTTGCTTGCTTACTTTCTGAGACTATATTTTTTATATCATTATACCTAAGAGATTGGTCTAAGTATGGATATTTTTTTATAATTCTATGAAGTAACTTCTCTGCATCAATTTTTCTCAATCACATAACACCAGGAATTTTGAGTTCAACAAATATTTCACTGAGTTCTGGAGAAATAGATGTAAGCCTGAGAAAATCAAAATAAATAGCAAGCCTATTAATAGTAAGTAATGGTTTATGAAGTCTTTCTGAGAGAAGAAGTCTGTGATAATGTGTATGAGATAGTGATATAAAATCATCTCAAGATGAAATATTTAATGTTTCGAAAACCTCATGATGTCAGGTATCCGAAAAATTTTTAAAATGAGGTGTATTCGTTTGATTCATATTTGCTCATTAAAATAATGTTGTATGGATATAATTCATAATACCTAAAAATAGAACTAAGTAAAAGATTAGTGAAAAAATATATTCACAAATAATATTCCTGACTATACTCAGTATTATGATAAAAAATACCAATAATATAGTACACATATTTTCAGATGGCTGAGCAAACCCAAATCCAGGTCCTGGGGGTTATGGAGTTATTTTAAAATGTGGAGAACATCAAAAAGATATTTCAGAGGGCTATAAAAAAACGACAAATAATAGAATGGAGCTCAGATGAGTTATTGCATGACTCCAGTCTCTCAAAAAATCATCAAAAGTTATTATTACGACAGATTCTCAATATACCATAAACGGAATTAAAAAATGATGGGCTAAAAAGTGGCAAAGTAATAACTGGTTTCGAACAAAAAGCCAAAAAGCTCAAAATTGGGATTTATGGGAAGTACTACTTGCAGAAATAGAAAAACATAGTGTGACCTTTGAGTGGATAAAATGACATACAGGACATTTTGAAAATGAAATATGTGATGAACTGGCAACTCTTGCAATGAAAAGAAATGATTTACTCGAAGATATTTGATATGTAGAAGCTCCAGTTTCTTCTCAAACGAGTCTCATACCTTGAAGTAAAAAAAACACGTCCAAAACAGCCTCAGTACCTTGAGAAAAAATATGACAAAGCTGTAAAAAATGTGAAGCAGAACTTGAAAAAAAGATTCCGAAACACAGCAAAAAAACTCTGGAGAAACAATATTATTACGAATATTATCATCACTGTCCCAGTTGCAAAACAAACTATATGCTCGAGGCTGCAAAACGAGACATAAAAAACCTGAAACTCTAAGTTTCAGGTTTTTTTTGTTTTATTCTTCGATATAACTTGGCCATCTGACATAATGACAGGTATATCCATTTGGTGATTTTTGGAGATAATCCTGATGATAGTCTTCAGCAGGATAAAACTCGTCAAAAGCCTCAAGAGAAGTTTTGACTTCGTTTGGCCATCTTCCCGAATCATTCACTATTTTTATAAATTTATTTGCTTCATCAAGCTCAATCTTGTTTTTATAAAATATAGCAGAGCGATAGGAAGTGCCTCTATCATTTCCTTGTTGATTGAGGGTTGTTGGATCATGAATTCTGAAAAAATAATCAAGTACAGTACTGTAATCAATTTCATCGGCTTCATAAGTAATCTCAAGTCCTTCCGCATGACCTGGATGATTCTGATACGTAGGATTTTTATTTTCTCCTCCTATGTATCAAACTTCAGTATTAATAATTCATGGAAAAGCTCTAAAAAGTTCTTCCATTCCCCAGAAGCACCCACCAGCGAGATATGCCTTTTGTAAATTCATAATAAAATATTAAATAATAGTTCCACTTCGTTCTTGTTTTTCAAAATACTTTTGATGTCGGGGTTCTGCCTTGTAATACTTCCCTCTCGGCTCAAGTCTTACATTCATTTGACGTCCATGTTGCTGTGCTTCATGTTCAAGGAATTCCTCAATTTCTTCTTTTTCTTCCTCAGAATTATAGAGAATGAGAGTATCATACTGCGTTTTATATGTTGGAAATGTAGGATCTCTTTTTTCAAAGAGCAGTTTTATAAGTTCAACAGCTCCAACTTGTTCGTCATCGTAGCGAATCTTCACTACTTCACTATGATCTCAAATATTATCATAATCAGCATCTTCATACTCTCATCCAGCATAACCCACCTCGGTTTCTATAACTTCAGAGAATCCATCAAAATCATCAAAGAGTTGTTGTACTCCCCAAAAACATCCACCTCAGAGTATAAGTTCTCTTTCTGCCATAGTGTTTATATTATTTCATAGTATCCATATCAATCACAAATCTGTATCGTACATCTGAGTTAATCACTCTTTCATATGCCTCATCTATTTTGTCTGTATCAGCTGAAATAACTTCTATTTCAGGACCAATATCATGTTTTGCACAGAATTCCAGCATTTCTTGTGTTTCTTTAATTCCACCAATCAGTGAACCAGCGTATGATCGTCTTCTTCCAATAAGAGAGAATACATTCAATTCCATTTTATCTGAAGGAACTCCAAGATTTACAAGTGTTCCATTCACTTTGAGAAGTCCAAGATATTGGTCTATATCTAGTTTCGCTCCCACGGTATTTATTATGAGGTCAAAAGTCTCATTATATTCTTCAAATACTGTATCATTTTTTGTATTTAGGTGGTGAGTAGCACCAAACTTCATAGAATCTTCTTTTTTATCATCTGAGTGAGAAAGAACCGTAACTTCAGCTCCCATCGCACTCGCGATTTTCACAGCCATATGTCCAAGTCCTCCAAGTCCAAGAACCGCAACTTTTTTCCCTGGTCCAGCATTCCAATGATGGAGTGGAGAATAGGTTGTAATCCCAGCACACAGAAGTGGTGCAGCAACATCAAGTGGAATACTGTCTGGAATACTGAGCACGAAGTCTTCTTGTACGACGATATATTTCGAATATCCCCCTTGTGTTTTTTCTCCATATTTGTCAGTCGCACCGTATGTACCAGTCATTCCTTTTTTACAAAATTGTTCTTCATCATTTTTACAGTTCACACATTCTTGGCAAGAGTCTACCATACATCCAACTCCGACTCTATCATCTTTTTTGTGTTTCGTCACTTCTGAACCGGTATCTACGACTATACCAGCTATTTCATGTCCTGGAACGAGTGGAAAATCTACTTCTCCCCATTCAGATTTTACCGTATGGATGTCAGAATGACAAATACCACAGTATTTTATTTCTATTAACACATCTTTTGGCTGTAGATCTCGTCTCTCAATCATCAATTCTTCAAATGAACCTCCTTCTTTTGTAACTCCTCGTGCGTGTACTTGCATAGTTTCGTGTCGTTAAATCATAAAATACCATAACTCTTTACTGGTCACAGATTCAGATTATTATAGTATATAAATGTATGAAAAGTTTATGATTTTGAAATTAAATTGCTCAACTCTCTTTGAGTCTCCAATAATCTGATCAATATATAATAATATCACTAATAAATGGGAGTATATACGCATAAATAGCGAATAAAAATAATCAAGTAAAGAAAGCGTATAAAAATATTTTAAAAATATTAGCTAATTCTCACTCCTTTTTTAATAATTTAGGAAAAAATCATGCTAAAAATATTGAAATTACTATAAATACACTTCCTTCAATTATATATCACAAAGTTACCAAATTATAGAGTCCTTCTGATAAAAAAACTCAAGCTAATAGTCCAAAAGCTATATGTTGATATTTCGAATAATTTCTTACATAATATCCTGCATATCAAAAAAATGGTCCAGCGAGTAATCAACCTCAAATCCAAAATAATAAAATTCAGGTACTTCAATATCAAAGTCAGAATCGTAAAAAGGAAACAAGATAGTATGCAAATACTGAAACAATATGAATGAGTCACCCTGCTCAAATGGAGAGTTTTTTATCATTTAAATAATATCAAACGACAAAAGAGGTGAAGAGCCAAACTGAATAACTGTTTGCTAATTGACGAAAGGTATCTGAGAAATAAGTCTGTCCATATGAGCTATAGACTCATAAAAGTATAGCAGCAATAAACGTAACTCAGATTTTCTTTAAAAGATTATGATTCATAAATATGCTAAGATAAAGTATAAATATTTCTCATTATATGAATTTTTCTATGAAATGTCACGAAGAAATATGTAAGCTCGTTCAACTGATATTTCACAGGGACGAAATCTATATTCTCACCTCAGTTTATAGAAATTCCCACTTACTACTTCCCCAGTTGTGAGATTTCGTGCAAAAAACTTCAAAACTTTATTATCCTGAAGTTTTTCTACCGTGAGATTATAACTTTGAGCTTGAGATATCACACTGTAGTTTCCAGCCTTCAGATTTTGAATTATTTCGATAGATTCTCTGATTTCTTTTGTATTCATAGTTTATTTTTATTTTACCACAGACAATCTTGAAAGTCTGTGAGCATATGAAACACAAGTCACACTCATATAATTCTCACATATATATTTGGAACAAATATGAGTCAAATATACACTGATATTGCTATATAACTATGCAAAGGATGAAATCAAATGGAACATCTGCTTGCATCAAATATTGGATCAGTCAGTAAATGATCTAAATCTACCATCATCGTCAGTATCATAATTCCCCAAGCATTTTTCCACATACTTCGAAAAAATATCAATGCGAGGATTCATGGGAAGAGGAAGTGGAGGGAGTAATGGAGGAGGGTTTGGAGCATAGGTCTAGTTAGAAATTATTTGAACTTCCCACAATTCTCTTAATCTACTTACATCACAAACAGTAATCATCTCATCATATCTATCTTTATGAATTGCATAACATAGTAAATGAGTTGGTCGTGAAAGTCAGACATATAACATTTTCAAAGCTTCTTTTCATCTAACTCATAAACTTGAAGTTATTCATTCTCAGGAATAAAACTTTCATTTTAATTTTGGGAATGACTCATATCAATTACTTGAACTTTCCATATACATCGTACAAGTATGAGTTTCTCATTTTACAGAATGGACTGTTCCAATATTAACCTCAATTCAATTATTAGAATAAAAATTTTTCTTTTTATCATCTGTAGTCTCAATAATTACTCAAGGTGTGAGAGTTGAATCTTTTATTCTCAAAGGTGGTATACTTTGACCTCAAGGTAATATAGCTATTAAAGTAGGAAAATAAACATCTATTTCTCCTGCAATTTCATCGATATTAGTATTATTAAGTCTTTTACTTAAATCAAATAATTTAGTTTTTAATTCTAAATAATTTTCTTCATTGTTTTCATTTAAAAATCTAAATAATGAAGTTTTATTAAAAAACTTATCATCAGTATTTTTAATATCATTATTTGTCAAAATCCTTAATAACAAATTAATGAGATTATTATACTTAGATTTATAAGTAGTATCCTGATGATTAAAATATACTAAATAATCTTTTTCGCTTTTGAACCAAGTCTTAAATTTTGTTTTTCAGGCTATATCGTAGTCATAATAATAATGTTTTGCTCTACATTTATCTAAAGAAAATTTTGAATCTCAACTTCAGTCTAATTCTGGTTTAGCATTCCAGATAATAGCTTTACATACAATTTTATCTTCTTCAATATCTACAAAGTATCTTTCATTTTTCTTTTCTTCTATAATCTTAGTAAATGCTTCTAATAATTGATTATTCTTTACTTCTGCTCCTGGGTCGGGATTATTTATATGATTATCTGAATAAACTAATAAAATTGGTTTAATTGCAATATCCTCATCATTAGCTCCTAGTATTTTTCTTTTTCATGAGAGTT
This sequence comes from bacterium, assembly GCA_024635485.1. Classification (GTDB taxonomy): domain Bacteria; phylum Patescibacteriota; class Gracilibacteria; order BD1-5; family UBA6164; genus JAACSU01. The sequence continues at coordinate 11,523 of JAGXIV010000013.1, forward strand.
CATTATCAACTAATGAAAAACATTGAACAACATCTCATATCTTTTTTGTAAGCCTGTGACTTCAACTTAATTTTAGGATATCAACTGGATTTCAAGTTATTTCATCTCTTCATTTCCACTTACAGTCTACACTTACAATTCAGTCATATATAGCTTGATTTGAATCTCAAATTCTTTGTAATTTTGATTCTGAATCTGCATCTCTATAAAATAATTCTTCTAATATTTCCACTTGATGACTTTGCATATCCTGCATTTCATCTACAAAAATATAATTGAACCTCTTTTGCAATAATTTTTTAATTTTAGGAAATTTCTTAATATATTTATTTCAAAGATAATATGCATCATTAAAACATATAATTCATTCTGAATAAAGTTTTTTCTTAGCAGATTTTAGTTCAATATAAGTGTTTGTTGTATCACTCATACCTAAATTAATTTCCCCAATAGAATAAAAATTTATAATTTTTCAAGAGTCTTTAGATATTTGATAACTCGTTATAAATTCTAAAAATTTACTCTCACTGTTTCAAAATTTATGTTTCAATCAAATTAAATATTGTCTAGGAAAATACTTATAAAAATTACTAATATATATATCATTATCTATGTGTCTTATACTTTTATTTAAAATATTTACATAGAAAGGTTTTGATAAGTATTTATTTACAAACTCTTGTATCGTTCAGATAAAATTTGGAAAATCAAAAAGTTTCGGTGCAATTTTTCAAAGCTTATCTTTTATTTCTTCAACTGCTGTATTTGTATGAGATAAGACTAAAATACCTTTACCATTTTCAAATGGCATTTTCCTTTCCAAAATTAAAAGCTTAGCCAAAAGTGCTGTAGTCTTTCAACTTCAAGGAACTGCTTGTAAATCTATAGTTTCAAGATTCTTTATAAAATTTATTCTTTCTTCATCAAAAGTACATCACTTTTTTAATAAAATAGATTCAGCATATTCAATGTCCTCAACAGTAATTTCTATATTATTGTTTTGTGGCATATTTAATTGCATTAATTAAATAAGATAGAGATTTTTCATTTTCAATATCCATTCTTGTTAAAGATGAATTTGAATCTAAAATATTTGCTAATGACAATGCCATTCAAGACTTAATTCACTTGAATCACTCTATATGATCTTCCATCAAACTTTTCGAGAATTCTATTTCATTTTTTGATTTAGAATAAGTTTCAAAATCATCTGATAATGCTGATGGTCTATTTTCTTTTAATGCATCAAAAACTATTTTTCTAAACTCTCATGTTGAACTACTTCATTCATTTAATAACAAACAATACTCCAACGTCCAATGTGGGGATACAAAACATTTAACATTTTGCTCAGAATAACTCTTTTCTTTTTCTTCTATCTTGGTTATTAAATCCGTCGGTTCATCATCAGGTTTAATATCAATATCTGTTATAATCGAAACAGGTATAGAGATTTCTTTATAATTAATTTTAGAGCAAGAAATAAAAGTTAATATATCTGGTTCTGTTATAGTGCTTTCTTCTACTAATTCTTCTTTAGAGTTTTTTAAAATGACAAAATTTGACTCCTTCTTTGTAAGATTATATGTAGTTGAAGAAAATTTTTCAGAATATTTTCTATGGAATACTTTTGAAAATCTATTAAATGCAGTACTTCATATGTTAACAACTGAAACTCATGCTTCCGTTAAATCTTTTTCTATAATTCCTAATTTCTTTAATAATCTGGCGAAAGAAGGTAGTAAAATATCTTCTGCCCATCACTCAACTAATATAACTCAATTCGCAAAAAATAAATTAGATTTAGTTGTATCAAGAAAAATCTCTAAAAATTTATAATCCCCACTCTTTAATTTTGTGTATTTTTTTCACATAGGAAAAGCATAAGGATATACTTTAGTATCCTTCTTAAATTCATTGCAGATAATTAAATTCTCCAGTTTAACCTTTGATGCTAGATTTGGACTGTGAGTAGTTATAATTAATTGTATTCATTTTTCATCAACTCTTTTTTGAAGTGATTCAATTACTTTCATTTGAGCTTGTGGATGTATATGTGCTTCAATTTCTTCTATTAATCATAATTCTAATCAATCATATCAATCTCTTTGTAAATGTAACAATTCCGAAGCTATAAATAATCTATTTAAACTTCATAGACCTGGATTTACCTTTCACTCTAGTCACAATTCTAATTTTTCTAGGATATTTTTCATATCAGCTTTTGAAACTCAAATTTCAGACAATGTTTTATCATCTATAAATTCTCAAACAAAGTCATCAATTTTTGTCTTTAGTTTTTTTCCTTTATCATCAGATAAAAGAGTAACACAATCTTCTTCCATTCATTGAAAGTATTGTTCTATAGATTTATTAAATTTTTCAAAAATTCACATAAGAATATGTGTTTTTTTATCTTTGAATGCAATATCTCAATCAAAAATATTTGAGAGTCTTGAATTTTTCTTAGGAATAAATTCTGTTTTTACATCTCTCAGAGGTTTCAAGTAGGTAACACATAGTAGTTCTCTTTGTTCTGCAGATAAAGTTCATAATTCTCAATTTTTACCAGCTTTAACGTCTGAAGGAAAAATTCTTTCATCGTTTCTAAAAACCTCGAAAACTAAGTTTAACGATTCAAAAGCATTTATTCACTCTCATTCAATAGTTAAATGCTCAGGAAAAAACCTAGAAAAATTATCTTGAAGATCTGAGAAGGTTAATTCAATTCTAAATTTTGTTGATTTATGTGTTGAATCTTTTACAAAAAAATCTTCATCCTGATTTTTTATCCATTCATAACTGTTTGTTTTCAATACAAGTTTAATAGCATCAAGTATTGCAGATTTTCATGAGTCATTTGCTCAAATTAAAACATTTAATCATTGAGTAAAATTTAAATCTAAATTAGGATGTTCTAAGTAGTCTCTATTAGTTAATCACAAATCAGTATCTGAACCATATTTCCTAAAGTTCCATAGTTTTATTTTTGATAAATACATAAATTTAAATCAAGAAATAATATTTTAATCTATTCTAAGAATTTTCTCACTATCCTTAAATTTTAATCAAAAAAAAACACTTCAAAATAGAAGTACTTTTTTTATGAAACATTATTCTATACTCTTTTCAAAACTCTTAAATTCCAAATATAGGAAATAATTGCTATGAAGATATTAGAAGCTGAAATCACAATCCAGACATACCAAATTGGGAGCGTGGTCATTTGGGTGATGAAATAGGTAAGTGGAATTGCGATAACGAAAAACTTGATAAAGGTGAGCCAAAATCCTGGCCACGACTTTCCCATCGATTGGAAGACAGAGGCAACAATCATGGTGATGGAGATTCCTGCGTACGAAAGTGCGACAATGTAGATGTAGCTGAGAGCGTACTGCGTCACGATTGGATCATCGGTAAAGATTTTTAGAATGAGACTTCAAAAAATCATGAGAAAGACTCAGAGGATTCCTGAAGTAATTCCTCCGTAATAGGTAGCTGCTTTAAATATTTCTACAGAGCGAGCTGTATTTCAAGCTCCGGTATTTTGTCCAATCATCGACATAGCTCCAAGTCCAAATCAGATTGCAGGTAAGTAAGCAAAAAACTCAAGCCTGAATATGAGACTAAAGGCCGTTGCTCACGCTTCACCATACGTCAGAGAAACCATGAGAATGAGGATTGCGAGTCATACAGGATTTAAGACCTGAGTGAGTGAAGCTGGAAATCAGATTTTGAAAACCTTGAGAACTGAATCTTTCTGGAAACTGAGATTAGAAAATGAGAAATGTACACTTCTAGATTTTGAAGAGAGTATTCTCATCGCAAGAACGATAAAGATAAACTGAGAAATGAGAGTCGCGTAAGCTGCTCCAGCAATTCCAAGTTCTGGAAATCAGAATTTTCCAAAAATAAGTATCGGATCCAAAATCACGTTTATAGCCGTTGAGAACGCGAATAACTTCGTGAGGGTGAATGTATCGCCTTCAGAGTTAAAGGCAAACATGATATTGATGAGATAAAATGAGAGAATAGAACCTGCAGCAGCAACCGTATAATAGGATAGTGCTGGAGCATAAATATCTCAAATAGCTCAGGAAGCAATGAGAAATGGTTCTTTGAATACAAGCGCTAAAACCGTAAAGAATATTCAAGCAAGCGTTGCCAGGATAAATCCCTGAGCCAAGACTCTGCTCGCTTCAGATTTTTGTTTTGCTCCAATATGCATCGACATCACCACGCTCGAACCAACAGAGATTCACATAGAGAGAGCCAGCATCACAAAGAGTGTTATCTGAGAAATACTCACGGCAGCAATAGCAGTGGTTGAGAGTTTACTCACCCAAAAAGTATCTACCACATTATAGAGCGTGTAGAAAAATATCGTCATCATCGTGGGCCAAGAGAGTGACCAGAGTTGCGGGAGAATCGCTCACGCAGTAAAGTCTTTTGGGTCATGTTCTTGCATGAAAACTTTGAAAAAATAATAAAAATCGAGCTGTATCATATATATTTTTTGAAATTTTAGAAGAGTAAAAAAATAAAGAATATTTCTATAATGAAATATTCTTTAAGACGAGAGAGACAACTATTTATAACTTTTTTGAAAGTTCTTGTAAAAATCAAAGATCACACACATCAGATTCTATTATGTGATGAAATATTTCTCGAAATCGTGCTTCGTGAGCTTTTTGTGATTTGAGAAGAAATCACACATTATGTACCAATCTATCAGTTGGTCACATTTTCACATCTCATACAGCATCTCACATTACGAGAATATGTGTTTTATTTGAAAAATAATCAACAAATTCTTGAGGTAAGGCTCACCAAACTTTTCAGTCGATATGAACTGCTTCTGTGTTACTCAGTCACGCAAATCTTCCATGAGAATCAAACTTCAGAGAGTTTCCGTGAACTCACAAACGTGGAAAATCATGATGATCTAAGACACGCTCAATCACACTACTGATTCCAGCAGAATTTACAATCAACGGAATTCATGATTCATGTGCCTTTTGTGCAAATTCAAGCATTCATTGACGTAACTCAATTCCCTTCACTGCGTGTTCTAGAACATCTTCAAATCTCTCTTGCGTCAGATGAGTATAGAATGCCTCCATAGATGCGTCGTGCCAATCTCTCATATGTTGGTCTCTTTCATCTCTATTCATTTCTAGATTTACTTCTATTGGTCTATACTTATGTAAATTAGTAATTTGAATATCTTTGAGTATTTGTGGAATAGAGGCTGCCGTTTCTATAGCTCAAAATGCGGTCATAGATTCTCAGGTCGTAACCGTTCTATCGAAGTCTGTAATGACTCAAAAATTATTTTTGTTTATAGTATCTAACATATTTTTATTATAATATTACTTGAAATACATTCTCAATTGATTGTTTCAATGCTCGAACTTTTGCTGAAGTGAGTTCATGGGCATGAACGGTATATTCTCTCTCATCTATAACTAGCATTTTTCTTCTCTTACTCGGTATTTCTCATCCATCTCAACTGACAGAATTGTTTCTTAGCTCAGACGTATGGGTAAAAGATTTTCACTCAATCTCTGAATCAACTCTATAGTACATTGTATCATTTTCTATATATTGAGATTCTTGAAATGAAATTCAATCTATACTTTTAAAAAAGTTGATATACTTTCTAGTCGCATGATCAGCAAGAATAACATCTCTCATACCATGAATAATTTCTTTTTCAGAGCTGAGTAAAAAAGTTCGTATCATCCAGTCTTCAACTTTTTCAGTTTCTTGTATTTGTCTGATTATCTCATCACGGATACTTTTTGGAGTCCTGAGTCATCTCTCTTGCCGAAACTTGATGTGTTGCATCATTCCAGTGTAGGAATTATCTGGATTTTTTTTTGTTTTTCGGACAATTCTCTTCCCATGCATATCTAGGAGCTCTTCTTTTTGATTGGAAAGTGTTGCTGTAATCTGGAGGTTGATGTGTCTACAAATATCTGTAATTTGCTGCGAGCTATAATGTTCTGGTCTTCCTTCAAGTAAGCAGATAAGTTGTCGGTGTGAAATATAGTCTGCAAGTCGACGTATGGGTGATGTAAAATGAGAATATCGATTGATTCAGAGTCATTTATGATAGGCTGGTTCAGAGCCATACTCTGCTCTATCTAATATTTTTGGAATTTCGCTTTTTCACTCAAGCTCTGGCATATGAAATCTAAAAATTCCATGAACTCACTCTGTATGCATAAGTTCAGCTACTTGTGAGTTTGCGAGTAACATAAATTCTTGAATCACAAAACTTGAAATATGAGAGTTGTTATGTCAGTGAATTTTTTCTCAATATGTTATGCGTCTGTCAGCATCATCAAAAGTATCAATTCTATCATTATTTTCTCTTCTGTGTCGGAGTCATCTTGCGAGTTGGTGCATATGTGAAAAGTACTCGTATTCAGCCTCAGAAGTGTGGGTTATTGCCTGAGTAAAACTCTCAGGAGAATGACGTTGTCTATTATAAAAAGTTGATTGATAGAGGTCTCTTTTTACTACTTCAAAATCTTCATTGAGTACTAATTCTAAGGTGAGAGATAGTCTCTGAGTTTGATGATTCAAAGATGCTACATTAGCTGCAATAAGCTTTGGTAACATATGGAGAATATGAGATTCCCCAAAATACACACTGGTTGCTCTCATGAATGCTTCTTGCTCAATGGGAGAATTTGCTTCAATAATCTCCGTGGGACTTGCTATAGAGATAAATAATTTCCATCATTTTTTTCAGTCTAATTTTTCTATATGAATTCCATCATCTAGGTCTGGAGATGAGAGTGAATCAATAGTTATCCCCTGAGTTTGAATTCTATTTGAAATATCTCTATCACTTATTCAAGCAGCAATGGTTCGAGCTTGCTTAAGTGATTCTTTGCTATGTTTCTTTACAATAGCATCAGAAATATCTGGAAGTAATAATGATGAAGATATCGTTTGAAGCATGAAAAAAAATAACTAACTATTGAGTTGATAATAGTCAGTTATTGCTTATTGTAAAATATTACTTTTAATAAGAAATATTTATAAATCTAAGACATTATTTACTTCATCCTTTTCTGGAATATCATTTCGATGAAAATATCTACTAAATTCTTTTGCTGTCATTTGAATATTTTTTCACTCAAATCTAAAAATAATAGGTTCATCATCTCATAAATTTAAATAATAGAGCCAATTTTGATTTGAGATTCTCAGTCGTACTCCATCTGGGAATCAATAATAATCTGAAAACCTTGTATCAAGGACATATAATGGAATATTCTCTTTTGACTCTTGTACGGAAGTTTCGCTTGATGTATTTTGAACCCCCTGAATCTGTTGTCATAAGTCTTTTGGACTTGGATACCTTTGAAAATCTTTTTTTCGCAATAAAGTTGCTTTTTGTACTCAATATTTTTGAACTATCCAAGGATTATAAAACACTACAAGCATGGCAAGTACTGATTCTCTCTGCTCATAATAATTATGTAAACCAAGTAAAATTTCTAATTCTTTCATTTTAACAAATTGAGTTTGAAAAGAACTTGGTAAAAAAATATTTGGACGAATTCATATAAACCATTCTATATTTTCAGGAAGTTTCGCAGATTCTATAAGAGAAGAAATAAAAAACTTCTGAACTAATTCTTCTATATTGTGTTTCAATTTTTTTTCTGGAAGATCTAAAATTTTTGAATCTCATGAAATCTCAGAAGTTTCTGTCTTGGAGTATGCAGAAGGCTCTGAATCATTTTCATCTATTTCTTTCCAAATATCTGGAAAATCAACAAGTTCAGATTCAAAAAACCTTAAACTGTATTGATCTTTATTTCTTTCAAATGTTTTAAGAACAGAATTTGTAAAATGATGAATATTGCTAGGAGTTTCTGCAACTTCTTCAGATTCATAACAATTTAAGAGATTTATTGATACATTTTGAGATTGTTGTGCTCTCTCTTGAAAGAAGAGTTGAACCATAGATTGACTCACTTCTTTGTCTAAGAAGAATCAAGAAACATACAGACAAAGTTCATTTTGTGTAAATTTTTCTGGATTGGGATAGGCAATAGTGCTTCCTAAATCTATTTTTTTAGGAGGAAAAATGAGTTTTTTTTGATGACTTTCTTTTAGTCTCGAAATAGGAGTTCCTATAATTTTTTCTACTTGACTTCTTTTTTCATCAGATATGACTGTTAATTTTCAACGTATTGTTCATAAAAAAATTTCTGGATCTGCCTGTCAAAATAAACCAAGTAATGCTTCTTTTTCATCAGGTTTTCAAGTAGAGATTTTTTCTACAAGTTTCATAGAATCATCGAGATTTTGTTCTCTTCAAGCACTATAAATATCAAAAACCATAGCTCTATATTTAAAAAATATATCCTGTATAATATACTAAAGAAATCTGAAAAATAATCTAATAAAAAATAAAATATATATTCTAGGATATATTGATAGACTTTTTTGGCTTAAAATATATAATAAAAATAATTTACTTCTCATTTCTTCCCTATGAAAAGAACTTTGAAACATATGAATTATCTTGTGATTACTCTCTTCATTTTGTCATCCCACATACAAGTTTGAGCTGTTACAGAAACAAAAGATGAAAGTGAAGAAACCATTAGTTCAGAACTTATAGATTTTACACAAAAACCAAGTATTTTAGCAGCTAACTATTTAGCAACCTTTTGAGTGATAGTAGATAAATCTGAAAAACTATCAGAATATAACATATATGATAATGTCACAAGAAGAGAAATGTTGAAAATTATGATGAATCTCTCATGAATAGAAGTACCTGATAGTTGTGAATGAAAATTTAGTGATATGGATAGTACAGATTATGGATGTAAATATGCAGAAATAGCACTCAAAAAGAAACTCATAGCAGCCAATGATACATTTAGACCAGATGATTCAGTCAATCAAGCAGAAGCACTTAAAATGATTATGATTGTACGATGAATCTCAAGAAATGAGAATAGTGAGTGGCAAATGTGATATAGTACAAAAGCTGTAGAATTAGGACTTATAGATTATAATATTAGCAATAATAATACAGCAGCGCAAAGAAGATTTGTGTTCCTTTCAAGTGCGAGAACCTACTCAAATTTCAATAAAATAGAACAAAAAAGTATAGCAGAAGCAGGTGATATTTTTGATACCATTGGAAGAAGAAGTCGCTTTTCTATTCTGGCTCGGCTTATCGCAAGCGCGTGAGCAGTAAATGATTTACAAGGTACATGACCTTTTACATTTTTTGCTCCTACTGATTATGCTTTTTCAAAACTTCCTGCTGGAAGTATTGAAAAAATGCTTGATACTAAAAATATAAATGAACTTAGAGAAATTATTGCCTTTCATTTTGTTAATTGAATCTATAGCACGCAAAGACTTTCAGAAGGAATTGACATTGAAGCTATAAGCTGAAATACACTTATTTTTGGTCAAAAAGAATGAAATATAAGTATTAATGACACCGCAAATATCACGAGTGACGAAATACTCACAACAAATGGAAGTATCTACAGAATTGATAGTGTTATTTTTCCTAACTGAATTGATATGCAAACCATAAGCTATACAAATAAACAATAATTTTAAAAAAGAGACAAACTTTATCTTTCATTTCATATACAAGCACAGTATACTCTAGTTGTATTTATTTTATTAACATTTATAAGATGAAATTTACATGAACATATATTTGATATATCTCCGTAATATTTTGATTAACTATCACTTGAGTTTCTGCAGCAAATGCAAATTATGGAACGAACTTAGAAGCTGCAAATTTTCTTGCTCAAAAAAATGTAATAGTTGATTATTCAAATAATGTAGATTTCTATAATCTTGAAAATAAAATCACCCGAAGAGAAATGCTCAAAGTCATGATGAACATTTCAGGAGTTGATGTTCCTCAGAGTTGTGTATGAAAATTTGAGGATTTACGTGCCAATGATTACTGATGTAAATATGCTGAAAAAGCTCTCAGTCTCTGATATATTGCAGAGAACGAAAATTTTAGACCAGATGATTTTATCTCAGAAGCAGAATCACTCAAAATGATTATGCAGGCAAAAAATATTGAGAGAAACGAAAGCACTAACTGGCAATATGGATACAGTACCAAAGCCCTTGAAGTAGGAATTATCGATGAAAATATTAATTACTCAGATAGTAAGGCACTGAGAGGATGGATCTTTCAAACAGCTGCAAGAACCTATAATGCATATTGAATTGCAAAAGCTCAAGATAGAGCTCATATTATTACTGAATCTGGACAGTGTTATATTTTAGATAAAAATTGAAAAAATCTGTATCTCTCAGACGAAACACAAAATTATTCTATTGAATATAGAAATGAAAACGCGAACGCTTCAGCTGATATAAATACAGAGAGCTTACTAGGAACATGGACTCGAACCAGTTATCCCTATGGGACATTAGAATTTACAGAAAATCAGTTAAAAAATAATGAATGAGAATGATTGCTAGAACCAGCAACATTTGAAGATTATTCTATCAGTGTAGATTGTACCCCAGAAATTACAACTCAAGACATTTCAAATAAAAACGACATAATCTCTGCTCTTTCAGACTATTCACAATTCTCTATCCTCGCTGAAGCTTTGTGAGTAGCTGGAGATATAGAATTACTGAAATGAACTGGTTCATTCACTCTTTTTGCCCCTAGTAATGATGCATTCAGAGATTTACCAGAGGGTGAACTTGAAAGACTTTTACAAGTAGAAAATAAAGATGAACTCACTACTATTCTCACAAATCACTTTGTAGCAGGAAAATATACTGCAGATACACTCTCTCAATGACTTATACTTACGAATGTATTAGATAATCAAATTCAAATTTCAAAAGTAGGAGTGAACACATTCCTGAATACAAATGCTGAATTGAATGTTTTAGACGTAGAGTATTCAAATGGCATACTCCAAGAAATAAATACTGTTCTTTTTCCTGAAATTGATTCAAAAGATAGTTATACCTATGAACTCTGAGATATTACAGCTTATTCTGAAAAAAATTGAAATATAGAACAGGAAACAGGAAGAAGCTTAGAAAATATATATATTCGCTCTAATAATCTCAGTCAAACATTTTTTATTGATGAAGATCTTGCATTTTATCCTATGGCAGATGACTTTTACTCCATATATGAAATGCCCGAAGATACTATCTATGCATTTAACACCTACTATTCATGATCATGATATTATTACTACGTTGTAATATCGTGAAACACATTACAAGTATTCAGGGCACTCAAAGAAGAAAGATATACACAAAACCAAAGCTCTCAATGATATGATTATTCCCTCTTCAAAGAGTTTCAATTATAAACACTCCTGTATAAAAAAATACTCTCAGAATTTGAGAGTATTTTTTGTTTGAATGTAATGGTGGACCGACCGGGGCTCGAACCCGGGACCTAAGGATTAAGAGTCCTGCGCTCTACCAACTGAGCTATCGATCCATTTGCTTTTTTAAAAGCAGGAAGAGTATAAGTCTCAAGGCTAAAAAATCAAAATTTTTTCATTATTTCTCATTATTCGTATGGAATATGTAAAATTTTTCTTA
>JAGXIV010000014.1 GCA_024635485.1 bacterium
CATGTTTCTGAGTCACTTTTTGCCTGGCAAGAATGAGATGATAACGTATCCATTGAAGAACATGAAGAAGTGAGTATTTTGGATGAATATTATGATGATGAAAACCTCAGACTTGATAGACAAAAATTATGAAAATGATCTAAACGAAGTCTAAGAATTCGAACTAAAACTAGTATTTCTTGAGAACAGGAGACGTTCTATACTATTAAAAGAAAAATTGATGAATCTCAAACTAAGACAAAAAAATGAGAAATTGAGTCTAGAAAATGTTTTGAAAAAGAATTTGAAGTTAATGACTCTATAATTTTTTGAGAATTTCTTTGAAATGTATGATTAAAAAAATCTCGAGAGAAATCTAAAAAAAGAAAATCTTATAGTATTTCTTTTATGTATAGAAAAAAACTCGTACATGCAAAATTAGATATTGATAATTATGAAAATGGAATACCAGAATTTTTAGAAATTGAGTGTGATGATAATAATGCAATAAAATATATTATAAAGAAACTGAAACTTCAGAAGAAAAAATTACTCACAGATGGTTCAAGATGATTGTTTGATCATTATTGATTAGATGATCAATATAAGAGATATTATAATGTAGATGGAAATTGAAGTGTTGAGTGGAATGATGGAAATGTTTGAAATATTAATGCTTCTCCTGCAATAAGACTCAGAGCATAAAAAATAAAACCCAATTTTGGGTTTTATTTTTTTATAAAACTATGCTATAATTGAAATATATAATTATTACAAAAATACATGCTCGAAAAAGAAATAAAAATCCTCGAAATAAACAGAGAAGAAATCGTAGAAAAACTTGAAAAACTTGGAGCAGAGAAGACCTTTGAAGGTTTTATTCATGATATTTATTATGACTTTCCAGATGACGCTCCAAAAAATAAAATGGAAGCAAATGGCAGAATGTTTCGACTCAGACAAAAAGGTGAGGAGCATATATACACTATCAAAAATAAAAGAAAAGAAATCAAGAAACAAGAAGGAGTTGTTGCAAAAGATGAACACGAAACAGCTATTTCTAATATTGAAAGTTTTGCAAAAGTGCTGGAAAAATATGGAATGGAAAAAACACGAGAAAAAAAGAAACACCGAATTTCTTACAAGCTTGAAGATATGGAGTTTGATTTTGATGTATATGAAAATATCCCAGAATTTCTAGAAATTGAAGGACCTGATGGTGATACCATTCAGTCTTGGGTACAAAAACTAGAACTTCAGGACCATGAACAAATGCTTGGTGGTTCACGTAAAATATTTAAACATTACTGAGTTCCATATCTTATTATAGATTAAAAAATATTCTCCATTTGGAGAATATTTTTTAATCTAAAGAGTGTATATATGTTTAAAAAAACTCTCAGTATGGGCTGAGAGTTTTTTGTATTTATGCTGATTGAGTTACTTTTTCAAGTGACGTTTTTTTGAATTGAGAATTGACCGTTTCTTCTACATTTATCATAGATTTTTTTCTTTTGTTTTTTACTACTTCCATTCTAATTTCTTGAATTTTATCAATCGTTGTTTGAAAGTGAGACCATTTTTCTACGAGTCAAGAATATACCACTCCAAGGGAGTACTTAGAACAAGAACTTGCTCGTTTGATTCCATGCCCCTCAATAATTTCTAAACTTTTACAGTTATCAGAAAGTGATTTACTTTCTATAATTACAAGATTTTGGAGTTTAATATTTTTTGCTTTTTCATTTCTCAGATCTTTTACTGAAATATTAAAGTCAATTGTGAGTCTTTCTTCTCCTGATTTACTCACAAGCGTGAGTCTATTATATTTTGTTTGCATTGCTGGAGAAATATCTGGAGCTTTTTCATTGTACAAACTTTGGAAGACTCCTTCAAAAAATCTTTTCTTTCCTTTCGTCATAGTTCCGTGTTCTGCAGCAGGGAATTGATATCGAAATTTTTTCGTGATTCCATTTTCTTTTTGTTTGTATTCAAAGAAGGCAAGGTCACCAGCATCTGTATAATGTCTTGTTCGTATTTTTGTTCTTGATGGTACCTTATCTTGGTGTTGGTGGTAAAAGAGATAGTCAGAGGTATCCATATAAACGTTGTCATACAGAAATACTCTTTTCCCATCAATTTCTAATGATCGAAAGTCTTCAGAAAGATCTTCTAAAATATTAAGAAACTCTTTTTCAGTAAGTAAAAATTTTCTATCAATTCTTTTCAAGTAGCTGGCAGTAGCATTGAGTTCTGTTAGGTTAATAGCAGAAAAACCAGAGAGTCGATTCAAAAGTGCAGATCCCATAATTGTATTTTTGTTTTAGAAATAAAATAGTAGGCTTTAGTGGAAAACTTTATTGTGAAGTGTCCTAAGCTATGAATTAATTCTATCATAGAAAAAATTACTTGTGAAGTTTAAAGTAAGAAAATCGAAAGAATCTATCTTGACGATTTCATTTTTTCTTACACTTCGAGATTCAATAAATAAAAAAACACTTTCATTTAAGAAAGTGTTTTTTTTTGTAGAGAAATTCGTTTATAGAAAGTAGATAATTGTTGTGTATGCTATACCGGCAATCAACGCTGAAGCTGGAAGCGTAACAATCCAAGCAAGGAGTATTTGTTTAAGAATTGATTTATCTACATATATTTTAGCTTTTTTAGAATCTCGTTTTTGCCATTCTCGGAAGAATCAAATTCAGAGGATTCAACCAATTGCAATATGTGTTGAACTCACTGGTAGTCCAAGAAGACTTGCTATAATAACAGTTACTGCTGCTGAGAGAGCCACACAAAATGCTCTGATTTGATTGAGTTTTGTAATCTCATTCCCAACAGTTTTAATAAGTTGTGATCCATAAACTCCAAGACCTATAGATAGTCCTAGTGCTCCAATAATCATTATCCATATTGGTATTCCAGCACTTGCTTCGATAGTTCCAGAGCTTACAGCATCATAGATAGCAGCAAATGGTCCTATAGCATTTGCTACATCATTTGCTCCGTGTGCAAAAGAGAGAAGAGCTGCTGAAAATACAAGTGGAAGATTAAAGAGATGATTAATAGATTTTTTAGAGTTTTTAAATACTCCAGAAAATTTCACGAGTAGATTTCTGACAATGATATAACATAAAAGTGCTGCTCATAATCCCATAGCAAATGCATGGAGTTCAGAGAGATGAATAATTTGTTTGAGTCCCTTGAGTAAGATATAAGAAGTAAAACTCCCAGTCATTAGAGCAACATAAACTGGAACCCATGTTTGCGCTGCGTCATGTCTTGATTCTCTTTTCATTATCGTATGATCAATACTCCATAGAAGGAGTGCTGCTATACCTCAACCGAGTACTGGAGAAATAACCCAACTTGCAAGAATTTCAGTAATTTTCTCCCAATGAATAACATCGATTCCAAGAGCTACGATTCAAGCTCACACAAGTCATCCTATAACAGAGTGAGTAGCAGAAACTGGTTTTTTTGTATAGGTTGCTATATTAATCCAGAGAGCTGAACCAAAAAGTGTTGCAAGCATAATTGCAATAAAAACATTTACATCTACTACTGCACTTGAATCAATAATTCATCCCTTAATAGTTTGAACTACATCTCATCCAGCAATAATAGCACCGGCTGCTTCAAAAATTGCAGCGAGTATAATAGCTCCTCAAATGGTAATAGCTTTAGATCCAACGGCTGGTCACATATTATTTGCAACATCATTGGCTCCAATATTTAAGGCCATATAAAAAGCAAGCACCGCTCAAATGATGACGGTCATAGAAATGATACTTCCTGAAAATAATATAACAGAGATAATTATTCAAAAGAGTACTAGTAATGGAAGAAGTAGTTTTCCTAGGGTACTTTGTGCTTGGATATTATCAAGCAGTGCTTCAATTTTTTGTGTCATAGCAGAGTAATAAAAATAATATTACAAAATTCTAACATACTATTTTTTAACACGCAAAAAAAAAGAAGCTCTTAGAAGCCCCTTGATTTATTTTTGTTGAATTTCTGATTCAATACATTTGAGTCAATTAAGCATTCCTTCGAGATTGAGATTTGCTTTTCGAAGAGTCTTATAAGACTGAAGTCTTCTAAAAATTTCTAGGTTGAGTGTTTCATCATCTTCATCTAGAACATCTGAACCAAACTCTTTTTGAAAATACTGAGCATTATGAGTTTGATGATTTCAGCCTGTGGCTTTTAGGGGAATGATGATAGAATGAATTCAAAAATAATAGAGTTCCCAAAGAGTGGAGCTTCCTCGTGTGATGGCTATATCAGAGTCTTTCATAATTTTTCCAAGCTGACTTTGAGAAATATATCCATGAGTTTTTACATTCACATACAAATCAAAGCGTGATTTGAATTCAGAATTTTGAGTTCAGAGAATTACATTAAAATCAATATCTTTACAATCAGGAAGTATTTCCAGGAGTGTTTCAAAGATTTTTGTAGATCCTTGGCTTCCAGCAATTACAAGAACAGAGAGTCTTTCATTTTCTTTTGGAATCATGTTGGTCAATCCATCTATGAGTTCTGGGTTTACTATAGGGCCTGAATGAATATATTTTATGCCATTTATTTTTTCATTTGGAAAACTATAAAAGACTTTCGTTGCAAATTTAGATGCAAATTTATTTGAGGCTCAAGTAACAGTATCTGACTCATGTATATAAATTTTTTTTCTGAGAATAAAAGCAGCCATACAAACAGGCACAGAAACATATCATCCTTTTGATATGACAATATCTGCTTTGAATTTCAGTATGTGATAGAGAGCTTGAAAAAGTCCTGTGAGATTTTTAAGAGGTTCATAAAAATTTCTCACATCAAAATATCTTCTTATTTTTCAAGCGGCAATATCATGAAACTCTATATTATTTTTTACAGCAGCCTCTTCTTCGAGAGAATCTCTTTCTCAAAGCCAAACAGCTCTCATATTTTTGTCCTCTTCTTTGAGAAAATTATATATGCTCACAATGGGAGTGACATGTCAACCAGTTCCACCACCAGCGAACAGAATTCGAGTTGTTTTGCTATTTCTCATTATAGATATATTTTTGATAATAGTTTTATTATGCTTGCATTGAAGTTTTTTACAAATTTTATTTTTGTGAGGTAACTTAGAGCTAGGTATCCAGAGAGTATTCCAACGATTATTCCCGCAACGATATCAAAAGGCCAATGTACTCAGGCAATGATTCGAGAAATAAGCATAAGTATTACAAAAGGGAGGTAGCTATAAAATACGGTTCTGTATCATGCAAGTAAAATTCAAGTCAAAAAAGCAATACTAACTCCAGCATGATCAGATGGAAAACTCGCATCTGGAATATGGGAAAGTAAGAGTCTCCCTGAACTTGTTATGGCAGTTTCTGGTCTCTCTAAATGTACCAAGGATTGAATAATCAGGGAAAAGAGTATAGCAAGGACACAGCCATAAAATATATACATAAGATTATTTTTTTGCTGAGTATTTTTATCATAGTGACTATAATATAGCCATAATCAAACAAAAAATATTGGTATAAAAAATATTGGTAAATCAGCAAATATAGGGCTCATAAAAGCAATGATATCATTGCTTGAAAAATTGTTTAAGTATTGAAAGATTGCTCTATTAATTTCCTGCATAATAGCTAATAAGTGATAATAGTATTATTGTATAAAAAAAATATTTGAAAACAACTTTGAAAAGCCCTTTTTTTAGCTATACTAAAGTTATTATTTCTTTTTTTTATTAAAAAATATGGAATCAACCGTAGAACCTAGACTTGAGTGAACAAGCGACATATTTCCTGAAGATCACACCTATCTTACATTTTTAAAAAAAGTCTTCAGACACGAGTTTAGAAAAAATGGTTTTAGACGTATTTCAACTCCACTTATTGAGGAAACAAGTTTGCTTCGAAAAATTTACCCAGAAAACAATAATCAATATGGTTTGTATCATTTTCAAACTAAAAATGATACTGATGTGACTCTTCTTCCTGCAGCGAGTGTTGGAATCATGAGAGCATATTTAGAGAATGAAAAATTTGAATGACTTCAACCTGTGTATTATTACTATATGGAGAGAGCATTTCGACAAAATAGAATCAGAAAAGAGTTTTATACCTTCGGCTGAGAAGTTATAGGTGAATCTGATCCTGTTATTGATGCGCAAAATATTTATATGATTTATACCGCACTCCAAAAAATAGGACTGTGAGAAGATATTAAAATTAAAATTAACTCTTTTGGGAATGCAAAGGAAATAGAGAAATATACGGATGAACTTCAAAGTTTTTTTGAGAATAAAAAACAAGTGATGTCCGAAGAGACAGCCGAAAATTTTAAAAATAATGTTTTTGCCCCCTTTCATTCAAAAGATGAAGACGATCTTATTCTTGCGGCAAGTGCCCCGTCAATTATTAAATTTCTTAAAAAAGACAACAAAAAATATTACGCTGATTTTAAAACGTATTTGGATGACCTGTCTATTCCTTATATAGAGGATCATACATTATTTTTTCCAGAAGATTTCTATACACACGCAATTTGGAAGTTTGAAGATAGTAGCTGAGAAGAACTTGCTTCAGGATGAAGATATGACCTACTAGCCCGCAGTCTTGGTTCTCCAAAAGATTATGGAGCTGCTGGGTTTTCTATTGATTCTATGAGGATTATAGAAATGCTGAAAGAAAAAGCTATCACTATCAAAAATAAGGATCACATTGATCTCTATTTTGTACAACTTGGAGATGAAGCAAAAAGAGTCGTATTTCCACTTTCTCTGCAAGCTCGTGAAAAGTGAATTAATACACTCACCTCACTTGGGACTCCATCTATCAAAGAACAAATGCTCAAAGCTCAAAGAATTGGTTCTCAGTATGTTGTACTTGTATGAGTAATGGAAGCAAGAAATGGAATATTTCAGGTTCGAAATATCCCAGCTTGAACTCAAGAAGAAGTTAAAAAAGAAGAACTTATTGATTATATCATTGGTAAAATTTGAAAAGACAGTCTCAACTTTTATGAACCGAGTAAAGATTTGGTTCAATGAGAAATTAAAAAAGATGAAACAGAATCATAAAATTTTTGTAGTATGATAGAAAAAATTTTTGAACATCAAAAATCTATTGATGATCGTGAAAGAGCAAGTCAGTTTACAAGTGCTATGCTCCTTACATGATTTATTACTGTTTCGACTCTTTCTATTTTGGAGTATAGGGAATCTGGATCTCAAAACTCTTGATTTATTCACCCATCATCTCTGTCTGAATTAGAGAGCACTGATCTTGTGAGAGGTGCAACGCATCTTGTATGATGAAGCCTTTCTAATTCGAAACTTCCATGATTAAAAATGAATATTCCTCTAGAATGTTTGAAGGGAGATTTTTCTCAAAGCGAGAAAGCGAAGTGCATTGTATGGAGGGATTTTTGTATGGTACGTAATCCTACCGAGTATAGTGTGAAATTTTGCTCTGAGGTCTTTCTTTGGAATATATGATTTTAATATATATATGAAAACACATCACGAAATTCTTCATGGAATTCCTCTTAAAAGTATTCTAGAAATACTTGTGAGTACCTTTGGTTTTGAATGACTCGATACTAAACTCAAAATGAACTGCTTTTCTCATAATCCTAGCATACAATCTAGTCTCAAGTTTCTTAGGCAAACTCCTTGGGCGAGAGAAAAAGTAGAAGAGCTCTATGTTGAATATATAAGAAATATGTAAAGAAAAAAACTCTCATTTATGAGAGTTTTTTTCTTAAGTAGACTCAAATTGTCATTCTAAAAGTTGTGCGAGATGCTTCTGAATAGATGGCAGTTGTTTTTGATAAAAGGGCATCATATTTGAACGAATATCTCTCAAGGGGATAGTTCATTTTTTTTCTCAATTGACTCATATAATACTACAGTTTAAATTTTTTCTATGAATGAGTTCTGACCACTTTGTGTGTTTAAATTTTAATTCAGGATATAATAACTGCAAAGTTCAAACTTCTGGTCCTTCTGGATTTAAAAGAGATAAGAGAGCATAATTTAATACTTTATTCCAATATGCTTTTACATCTCAGTCTTGTATATTATCTATTATACTACAATATATATACGCTTGTTTTATGATAAAATCTTTGAGAGGAATTCATAATTCATCAATTTCCTCAAACATATCTCTATGAAACATCGCAGATGCAACTTCTTGTGGATTATATTTTTTCATTCCATTTTTTCATTTTTCAATTCACGCTTCCATTCAAAGTTGATTTTGTAATAATTCGTTTCCTCAGATTTTATTTACGGGAATTGCCACTCAAAATCTATGGGTTGTTGCGTCATGATTCATGAGTGCAAAAACGGCACCGAGACTCTTTTCTAGTACCTTAAAATCACGTTCTCATATTTCTCAAATTGTTTTATGGAGTGCTCATTCATCAATATAGACGCATCCTATATAATAGGTTTTGGCGACACTGTTTGTATATCATCTTTTTTCTAAAAAACTATGTTCGAAGCTATATCAAGCATAGCTATTATTCATAAAAGTTACATCAGTTTTGTTAACTCCTGGTATATTCGGTTTATAATCTGTTCATACGAGTACGAGAGAACTAGAAAAATTATATTCTTTCGGATTATAGTCTCATCCGAGAATTTCATAAGCGTGTGCACTATATCTTTTTACTATTTCACGAACTCAAGTTCAGACTCAAATACAAGTTTCTATTTGCGCGTCAATCGTATCACTCCGAGATAGTCAGAGAATTCTTAAAGTTTTCAATATATAATTTTAAATATAGTTTATGTATTTAAATAAAAAAAATAATAATGTCAATTTTATAACATTATTATTTTTAAATAAATCTGAACTCATCTAGACTCGAATCTTTGTTATTTTTTGTCCTGTTTTGAGTCCTTTTTTTGTGATAGCTTTTCCTGTTATTCCAGCGATTGCTACTATAAGACCAATCAGGAAGTAAAAAATATCTACAGTAAGACTTGCGCTATCAATAAAGAGTCCCGATACAAACATAAGTAGTACTCAGAAAATAGCCTGAAGTATTCGAGTTCTTCCTCGAGATAAGAGATTAATGTCGAGTCAACCCATAACAAGTGGGAATACCCCCAGAGCTATAATTACATAGGCAAGTATTTTTTGAGTCATTGGATCAATGTTGAATCAAAAAATGGTGTTCTCAAGTGTAAGATGTTGTACTCAAAATGCAACAACTCAAAGAACTATGAGCACAATTCATAAAAATATCTTAGCATATCTTATTTGCTTGTCAGTTGGGCGCTTCATAAGAAGTTGGAGAAAATTCATCATAGGTAAATTAGTTTAATCAATAGTATGTGTGGGAATAGAATAAACAAAAGCCAAAAAACAGCAAAATAATTTTGACTTTTTTCTCTATTTTATATAATACCTTGGCTTTTTTGTATTGGGATGTAGCCAAGTGGTAAGGCAGGGGACTTTGACTCCCCCATGCGTAGGTTCGACCCCTACCATCCCAACCATATATATAAGCAAACAAAATTATACTCTCTTGAGCGCCTTGCAGCATCAAAAACGTAAGAAACAAGTAAATTAGGAATTTGTTTTTTAAGTTTTTACTTAGAAGTATTATTTATTTTTAAATTTTTTAGCTATGTTCGCAGTTATCGAAGTAGGAGGGAATCAGTTCATCGTACAAAAAGGTGATATTATTGAAGTGAAGAAACAAGATGTTGAAGTTGGGAAGAAGATGACCGTTGAAGCTCTTATGATTTCTGGTTTAGACGGAAAGGATATGAAGCTCGGAGCTCCATTTGTAAGTGGTTCTCAAATCGAATGTAAAGTTCTTGATCAAAAGAAAGGAGAAAAAGTACGAGTTTTTAAAATGAAATCAAAAAAGAGATATATGAGAAATAAAGGGTTCAGACCTAGTGTTACTCAGTTAGAAATACTCTCTATAGCTTAATACATTTCTTTGTCTACGTGCAAATGTAGGCAATTTTTTGTTTTTTAGGTATACTGAGAGTAGGTATAAATTGACGAAGAAAAAAATTCTAGAATACACGACGAAATAACTGAGAATTTAATTTCTAAAATTACGTTTTGTCACCAAAAATTAATTTAAGAGCTCGAATAGAGCGTCACTCAAGAGTTCTCCAGCATAATTTGTATGCTACAAGTAAAAAAACATGAAAAACCTGACTCGCTGTAGTTTCAATGGTTACTATATTCATGCTTCCTATATATCCTACTTTTGCAACTTTTGTAAATAGTGGAAATCCATCTGAGTTCTACAGAGGAGATATAGATGAATCATCTATTATTAATTCCTATTTTGGAGATAATGAGACTGTATGAGACGGAGCAGTTTTTATACAATCAAAAGACTCATATCTCTATGTTAATGCTGGACTAGACGAAGATAATAGAGATGTTTCTTCAAGCAAAGATATCATTGATTATGAGGTAAAATGAGGAGAAAGTGTGGGATCTATTGCTGAAAAATTTAATGTCACAAGAAATTCTATCTTCTGGGCAAATGATTTTGAGGCTTCTCATATCATCCATCCTGGTGATGTTATAAAAGTACCACCAGTTTCTGGTCTCATTCATGAAGTGAAATCATGAGAAACTCTCAATGGACTTGCGAACAAATATGATGTTGATTCAGAAGATATTATGAGACAAAATCTCCTTCTTTCAGCATCAGATCTCAAAATTGGAGATACTATTATTATTCCTGGAGCTATTAAGGTAATTCCAAAACCAGTGGTTGTTCCATCAACAAAAGCAGTTGCAAAAAGTTCTGCAGGCTCAGCTGCTACTCCTACTGCTGCTTATAGTGCTCCAGCTCCAAAAAGTGAATATGTTGCTCCATCAGGTTCATACACACTCACTTGGAGAGCTCCAAAACATACTTTTTACTGGGGAAATTGTACATGGTATGTAGCTCAATATAAAAATGTTAACTGGGGAGGAAATGCAAATCAATGGCTTTCTAATGCTCGAGCGAAAGGACATGCAACAGGTTCAACTGCTCAGGTAGGTGCTATCATACAATTTGGTTGAAGAGGGTATAACCCATATTATGGTCATGTAGGAATTGTTACTGATATACAATGAGGTAATCTCATTATTTCAGATATGAACTATAGAGCACTATGAGAGGTTACGACACGAAAAGTTGCTATAAATGATAGATCTATTCAAGGATATATCTATGTAGATTAAGAAATAATGAAGGAAACACTCACTCGTGAGTGTTTTTTTTGTGATTTAGAAATCTTTTTTTATAATGCTCGTAATACTATTAAGACCAAAGCATGAAGGAAAAATTTATTGATATAGTGTTTCATGGTAAATTTACTCTTCCTATGAAGATTATCAATGCTCTTTGTTACTATATTATTCCTGCCTGAGCTCTTTCCTATGTTTTTGTACCATATTTTATGTGAGACTCCATTTTTTATAGTAATGCTATTAGTTTAGGTTCTGTCGCATTTTATATCCTATTATGACTCTTATTTATTAAGCCTCTGACTCTGATTTTCTCAGATGTGAGACTCTTTGCAAAGCTTCTCATTCTCAGAAAACAGTTTTGAGTCCTGATGCTCTGGTTTTTTCTCGGACACTCTATATGAACGGTTCTCTCTATTTGATATGCAGATATTATTCTGCTCATTCAAGCCCAAGGACTCAAATCATATTTCTTTTGGGGAATACTCGCTGGGATTATCATTTTTTTGCTTTGAATTACTTCAAATATCTACTCTATGAAGCTCCTGAAAAAAAACTGGAAACGACTCCATAAACTTGTCTATCCAGCCCTTCTTTTTACGGCTCTCCATATCTATTTCATAGCTTGAGATATATTACCATTGATTATCACACTCATGTACTGAGTGGCTAAATTTATAGCTTGGAAATGAATTAAAATTCCACTCAAGAAATATATTGTGAGAAATGAAGCTATATAATATTAAAATATAGGCTCTGTAAAATATTCAAAAATATCAACAAGTTGCTTATAGAAAGATTTTTCTTACACTAAAGTTTTAATTTATAACTATTTTTTATGAAACAATTAGGAATTTCACTTCTTTTTATTGTGTTACTTGCTTGATGTGCTAAAAATATAAATCAAGAGTCATGAGAAATGGTTACTTCAGATGATGTTATTGTATCACAGGAAGACGAAGCATTGGTAACAGCAGATGAAATAGACGCTGATGAGTTTCCTGCTCTTGATCTTGGATGATCTGCTACTATCCTATCTTGAATAGTGTTTGATGGAAATGGAACAGAACCATTCTGGGGATTTAATGCATCTGGATCTACGCTCGTACTGAGAGAAGCGAGTGATACAGGACCAATGGATATAACGACTTATACTTGAGTTGTAATGACGAATAGTGGTGCAAATGTAAATATGCTAGCTCCATGAATGAGTTTGAATTTAGTACTTTGAACATGTTCGGATGGTATGAGTGATATAGTATATGAGTATTCTAGTACTTTTGTTGCGGGTACAACAAGCTATACTGGCTGCGCTAATTCTGATTAAAAACGTGAAGTATAAAAAAAAGTCTCAAGATAATCTTGAGACTTTTTTTTATTATTTCGAATATGGTGCACCCAGCTGGAGTCGAACCAGCAACCAACGGCTTCGAAGACCGGTACTCTATCCAATTGAGCTATGGGTGCAAATAATATAACTGGTGCAACCAGCTGGGCTCGAACCAGCGGCCTCAACCTTCGCAGGGCTGCGCTCTTCCAACTGAGCTATGGCTGCGCAATTTATTGCTTGGATAGTATATTTATAATATAAAAATGTAAAGTTTATTTTTTTGCTTTGAAATATTTTTTTTGTCCCCATAATACAAGCCTAATTATTTCATATTTTTAGTTTAGGCTCATAGGAGCTTGGATTATAACGTTACTTATGCACGATAGACTCAGCATATCCTGAAACCTTATACATTTTGATGAAGCGAGTGCTCATCAGACGATAGAAGAAATACTTTCACTTCGTTTTGATGATCTCTCTATTTTAGAGCACAATCTTTCTGACTTGCATGACCCATATCTTTTATGTGATATGGGAAAAGCCGTTGCTCGTATTAAGCAGGCAAAAGACAATCATGAAAAGGTAATTATTTTTTGAGATTATGATGTTGACGGAGTAACTTCCACTTCTATTTTGATGCACCTTTTCAAAACGCTTGGAATGCTCGTGAGTTATAGACTTCCACATCGAGTGCATGACGGATATGGTCTCAAGCAAAAATTTATCGATGAACTTGCTCCACTGGGAGTAACACTCATTATTACAGTGGATTGTGGTTCGAGAGATGCTGAGATTGTGAGCTACGCAAAGACGCTCTGAGTTGATATTATTGTGACTGATCATCATCATGTTCCACTTACTATGCCAGATGATGCAGTAGCCTTTATAAACCCAAACAGACCAGATTGTCCCTATCCGTATAAAGGACTTGCTGGAGCCTGAGTTGCCCTCAAACTGATGATGGCGGTAAGTCGAGAATATTTTGATGAGAGAAAATATCTCGAATATCTGAGAGAAACTAT
Organism: bacterium; assembly: GCA_024635485.1. GTDB lineage: Bacteria > Patescibacteriota > Gracilibacteria > BD1-5 > UBA6164 > JAACSU01. The sequence goes on from JAGXIV010000014.1 coordinate 13,563, forward strand.
AGATATTGCTGCGATTGGAACCGTCGCTGATTGTATGCAACTAACCTGAGAAAATAGAATTATCGTGACGGAGTGACTCAAACAAATCAAAAACTCTCGTTCAAGATGAATTCGAACACTTATCGAGGACAAGATTGATGAAGACCTCGATGCTGATATTTTTGGTTTTTTGATTGGGCCACGACTCAATGCTGCAGGTCGTATGGATACCCCATACAAGGCAGTTAATCTCATACTCAATAACAGTGATACACTCGAAACGACCCTTCGAGAAATAGAAGAGCTCAATACACTTCGAAAGCAAAAGACACTTGAGTTTGTGGAATCAGCACTGGAAAGTATTGATACAAGTAACAATATTATCATCTATCACTCAGCTGATATTTCTCACGGAATTATTGGAATTGTTGCAGGGAGGCTCACCGAGAGATTTTATAAACCATCTATAGTTCTTATAGATGAGGGAGAAAAATTGGTAGCGAGTTGCCGAGCTCCTGAGTATTTTTCTATGGTAGATATTTTGGAACAATTTAAAGACTTATTTATAACTTTTGGAGGTCATAAACAAGCCGCGTGATTTAGTATTTTAAAATCAAATTTTCCAGAATTTCAAAAGAAAATTATTGCAGAGATTAATACGCGTGATTTTTCTGTTCATAAAAAAGAACTCAAAGTGGATAAAGTTATAGCACTTGATGAAATTGGATTTAAACTTCTTGAGTCGATGAATCGTTTTAAACCATTTGGAATGGGGAA
>JAGXIV010000015.1 GCA_024635485.1 bacterium
ATAATTAGATTTTTATAAAAAAAGTATGTACAACGCGAGTGAACTAAAAGTTTGAAAAAAGTTTTTGATGGATAATGATCCTTATGAAGTTACTGCTTATTCTCAAAAAGTTGTAGGGAGAGGTGGTTCAATTATTAATATTAAGTGTAAAAACTTGATAAGTGGTGGAACAATTCCTAAAACTTTTTCTGATAAAGACAATTTTCCACCAGCTGATATTGCGACTCATACATATGATTATCTCTATAATGATGGAGAGACGTATTACTTTATGAATAGAGAATCATATGAGCAAGTTGAACTTTCGAAAGCGACACTTGATGGAGCTGAACTTTTTTTGAATGACTGAGATAAAGTTATGCTTCAAGAATTTAATGGAATACCAATAAATGTAAATTTGGATGCAAGTTGTGAACTAGAAGTCACTGAGACTCCCCCAGGTGAAAAATGAGATACAGCTACAGGTTGAAAAAAACCAGCAACCATGACAACTTGACTTGTCATACAAGTTCCTCTTTTTATTAATGTATGAGATATACTAAAGATAGATACGAGAACAAAAGAATACCTTTGAAGGGCATAAAAATACGTTGCATTTTCATATATTTCCTATAGTATATCTTTAGAATTTTATTTTCCTTATAGGTAAATTTTGTATCCATTTTTTGATATATATTGAGTATTAATTTATACTTTTTGAATTGCACTCACCATTAGTTTTTTCACTTTTTTATGGATACTTCAACGTCTAGAAAAGAGGTTTTGATATAACTTTCAATTTTTTTCTCATAATATTTTATGGTTCTTTCTCTCAGTTTTCTTTTTTTCAAGAATGTTTTATGTGATAGGAAAATGGAATGATATGAAATTTATTACTGAACCATTTCAGTTTTTTATTATGAGTGAGTTTAATTTTTCACTTTTTGGAGCTATTTTTTGATTTCTCCTTGTTTTGTACATCCTCTGTAGGCTTGAAAAAACACCTATGAAGCGATATTTAGATTGATTAGTGCTTTCTTTTTTATTGACTCTCACAATCTGATATATTTGATCATATTTTTGATGACAAGTGTATGGAAGGGAAACTACTTTTTGAATAGAGATTCTTTATACCAATGCGTTTACTCCAGTTCCGTATCAAGTACCTGTTTTTCCACTCCCTATTGTTTATGCTATAGTGAGTTTCATACTCTTTAGTGGATTATATATCTTGTCACTTTTTGTCCATATTCGTTGATATATCTGATATTTAGGTATGATATTATTTTCGGCTATGATACTTATATTTGAATTTTTTAGTGGGAAACAAGATATACTTTCTGTAAATACTTGATATACCTTTCCTCAACTATTTGCACTAATAGTAATTGTTTGGAGTTGATATCATTTTTATAAGATATTTAAAACTGATAATTCTTCTTCAGATAATCAATTACTTGGTTAAAAAATAAATCATGAAAAATAGTTCATATTTTCTTACCTTTCTGTTTGGTATTTTAATATGAATTTTTTTGTTTTTTTGAGTTTTAGATATATGGCTTGCTCTTATACTTATATCATTATTCTTTTCTCTTCTTGTATGTTTTGTACTTTATTATAGACAGTTGGTTTCATTGTCGATAATACTATGCATTGCTATAATCATTTCTTTGTTCTATTCTGCGTACACCTATAATGCTATACAAAAAAATTGAGAAATACTAGACATGTATTCATGACAATATATACAGTATCTCTCGGAAGTAGAAGAGGTCTATAAAAGAACTGATTATCAGGATGAATATATAGTACGCCTCATAAAAATTAATAATAAAATTATAGGAAAGCAAAAACAGAGTATTTTCAACATTGTAAAAGTTCCCAAAAATTTTCAGCTTACTCCCTGACAGCACATCGAATATAGTGGTACACTGCGAACTATCGAAGATTTTGAAGGTTTTTCATATAAGAACTATATGTTATCAAAGTCTATATTTTTTACAATAAGTACTTCAAAAGTCGACGTGATAAAAGAAGACTCTACAGGTTTAAAATTTAAAATATTTCTCTTTCGAGAAAAACTCATATGAATCATTACTGATTTATATCCAAAAAATGAAGCTATATTTCTTGCTTGAATTTTATTTTGAGCTCGTGAGAATATTCCAGCAGAACTCAAAGAAGATTTTAATAATTCTTGATTAACTCATTTTATAGCAGTAAGCTGATTTAATATTACTTTGTGTATTATTTTTGTTAGCTTTCTTCTCAAATATTTTCCTATTTGGATACGTATCTTTTGAGTCATATTTACAATCTTAGCATTTTCTTTCTTTGTGTGACTCGGTGCTCCTGTGGTGCGAGCTGCACTCATGTGAATACTATGATATGTATTTTTACAATCTTGAACCCAAACTAGAAATATTGTTATACTGGCCTTTACTGCTGTTTGTATGGCTCTTTATTCCCCCTTAGCTCTGGTATATGATATAAGTCTACATTTAAGCTTTCTTGCGGTAATAGGGATTATGTATACCCAAGAGTTGTTTAGTAAAATGTTTTCATTTCTGCCCAGTAGTTTTGCTATTAGAGAAGCATTTGTTTTAACTTTATCTGCCTTGAGTTTTAGTCTTCCAATTATGCTTTTTCAATTTGGTCAAATTTCCTTACTTGCTCCGTTTGCTAATATTGCTATTACTTGGACCATTCCTTTAGCTATGCTTGGATGAGCTATAAGTGTTCTCCTTTATTTTTTATTTCCACCACTTACTGAATTGATAGGATTTATAACGTGGATATTTTTACACTTTGATATTCTTATTGTTCAGTTTTTTTGAAATATTGAATGAGCTTTATTTCAATTGGAAATTTGAAATTATAAATTCTTTGCAGAGACTCTTTATTTTATTCTTTTGATTTATTTCTTGATGCTTTATCATCTCAGAATAAAAAAACAGCCTTAGTTAGGCTGCTCATTCTTTTCATTCTTGCAGAGAGTCAGATACAACGTCCATATCTCATCAAGCAAGCATAGTTGCCTCAGCAACAGTTACATCAGCTTCTATCCTCATAGACTCAAGCTCTTGCGCGACTTCTAATTGTTTAGAAGTGTTATTTTCTTGATCATGAAAACTGTATAACAGGGCTTTAAATCTTTCATAATTTCAGGCAGAAATAAGTTTTCATTCTGCGACTGTTTTTCTATAGGCATTTTCCTGTTTTTTTCCTCATAATGCTTGAGAAGTATCAACCATATCCATAAGTGAAATATAAGCATGAAATCTTTCATTTAATGGCAACGAATCATTGTTGATTGTTTGAGAAAGTCATTCAAATTCTTGAGTTCTTCTAAATTGTTTGCCATCAATCAGAGAATTATATGCAGATCATATTGCTGCATTTAATGCGAGTTCTCTATCTTTTTCTGTATTTTCTAATCACAATAAATGAAAGTGAGAACCAATCGAATCAAAAGCTTCTTTTTCTCTTCATTCTTTCACTTTTCAACTAGAATCTAATGGGAGTTCTATTTCTTTTCAAAAGCTTTCTGTAAATTTTTCTAATCATACTGTTGCTGCTTCTTCATCACTCGTCAAAGTTCCTAGATAATCTTTTACTTCTTGTGTATTTTCTGAATTATCTGAAAAACTAGGAAGTTTTGATATATCATCTATACTACCGTCCTTTATAAAAAAATCTTGAAGCTCTAAAGATTGTATCGGAGAGACTATTCCAGCTTGTTGTAATTGTTTTATAGATGGAGTCATAGGATGTTCATTCTTTTGAGTTTGTTCTTTCTCTTCTTGTAAGATTGATTCAGTATCTAGAGAGTCTTCTCAAATATTCCCTAATATTTCTTCTTCTCATTCTCAAGCTTCTAATTGAGAGAGTAATGCTTCTGGATTATCATTATTTGCTTCTTGTTCTTCTAAGCTCAGTGCACTATGTGCAATTTTTTTTCCTTCCTCTGGTCAGATTGCACCTATTCCTCACAAAGCTTCCTGCATTCCCTTTGAAGCTTCTTGATAGTTTGCATCTTCTCATTTCCTTTGAAACTCTCTTTCTAATAACCTTCTTCTTTCAGCTTCTTCTGGTCATTCTGGTGGTGTAAGCATTTGTCCACTTTGAGTACTCATATAGTTATTTTAAAAATATCCCTAATATTGTAGCATATTAGGGATAAGTATTGCAAGTTTGAGAATTATTCTAAACCTTATATTTTTCTGGAATCATTTTTTCTCTGAGATTTAATGCTTGTTCAAGCACATAACTTACTTGGAAGAGTTTTTGTTCTTCGAGCCGAGGAGCTAGAATTTGAAGTCATACTGGAAGTTTTGTCTTTTCTTCATCAGCTGAAGTTGCAAATCCACATGGTATTGATATTCCAGGAAGTCCTGCAAGCGATGCTGGAATAGTATAAGCGTCTTCTAAATACATTTTTAGAGGATCCTCTGAGTTTTGACCAAGTTTCCATGCAACAGAAGGAGCTACTGGTCAAACAATCACATCAACTGATTCAAATGCTTTGTTGAAGTCTTCTATGATACGAGTTCTAATTTGAGCAGCTTTTTTAAAATACGCATCATAGAAACCTGCTGATAGGACATAACTTCCTAGAATACTTCTTCTTTGTGGTTCACTCCCAAGACCTTCTCCTCGATTATGTAAGTATATTTCATCAACTCCATTATTCGGCAGTTGTGAGTTATGACCATATCTAATTCCGTCAAGGCGAGCAAGGTTAGTCATCACTTCAGCCGGACATATAATATAATATGCAGCAACTGCAAATTTAGTCATAGGAAGAGAAATGTCTATTATTTCTGCTCAAAGCTTTTTCATCTCTGAAATAGAGTTTTGGATTTGCTCTTTTACTTCTGTATCAAGTCCTTCTTCAAAATACTCTTTAGGTACTCATACCTTAATTCATTTTAAATTTTGAGAGTCCCATATCTTAGAATCTATAGAGTCTTTTCCAGGAAGAGAAGAGCTTTCATTTGTATCTTCTCCGTTCATAATATCATAGAGAAGTGCTGCGTCTTGAACCGTGAGTGTGAAGGTACCTGGAGTATCAAGACTTGATGCCATAGGCATTACTCAAAAACGTGAATTTCGTCAGTAACTTGGTTTAAATCCAATCACACCACACATGCTCGCTGGTTGTCTTATAGATCCTCCTGTGTCAGTTCCAAGAGATGCAGGTACGAGTCAAGCTGCTACAGCTGCAGCAGAACCAGAACTTGAACCACCAGGAATTCTGTTTGTTCCATGAGGATTTATGGTAGAAGCAAAAGCTGAGTTTTCTCCAGAACTTCCCATAGCAAATTCGTCCATATTACACTTTCAAAGAGAGCTCATTCATGCTTCTTTGAGTTTTGAAATAAGTGTTGCATCATATGGAGGTACAAATTCTTTCAGCATATTTGAAGATGCTGTTGTTGGAATTCATGATTCACAGAATATATCTTTTATTCAAAGTGGAATTCAAGAAAGAATATTATCTGATTTTTGAAATCAAGTTTCGTTAAAGCTATTAAATGCATGAAGATCTGAATCGAGATTTTGAGCTCGAGAGTTGAAATATTTCCATATTTCTTCTGAGGAAGTTTCTCAATTATCAATAAGTTTTTTAAGTTCAATAATACTTTTATAAGCCAATTCCATGTTTATAGGTCATTAATATAAATATATACCCGCAAGTATAGTCAAAAAATAAAAGCCCGCAACGCGGGCTTTTATTTTTTTGGTAACAAAAATTAATTTGATTCTTTTGTTGTGTCCTCAGAAGAAGTTTCTTCCACTTTTGCTTCTTTTGTTTCAGCTTTTGGAGCTTCAACTTTTTGTTCTGGATAATTCACAGATGCAATTGTTTTTTCAGTATTGAGTTCTTCTTTTGTCATTTTGATTTCTTTGAGTCTTGCAGCCTTCCCAGTAAGTTCTCGAATAAATGTGATTGATTTTCTTCGAACTTTGAATTGTCGTAGTACTTCAATTTTTTCAATAGTACTTGAGTGAATTGCAAATATTTTTTCTACTCCAAAGGCTCCAATTTTTCTTCGAACCGTAATAGTCTTTTCAAGTTCAGATTTTCCAGCAGTTCTGATTATAATACCTTTAAATCTTTGAATACGTTCTTTTCCGTTTTCTCTGATAATTTGGTATACTTCTACTTCCATACCAGTTCTAAGATCTGGTCTTCCTGTTTGAAGGAACTCATTTTGGACTTTTCGTACAATATCTACGTTTGTCATAGTATTTCTTGTAAATAAATATATCGGAAAATAAATAAATCTCCGAAAAACGAGCATATCATATAAAAAAGAATGTTAAAAGCAAATTTAAGTATTCACTTTTTTTACACTTTAGATTTTATATGTTATAATCATTTTATATATATTATTTACTTGTAATTATTATGGACTTAAAAAGTATAAAGAAAAAAGCACTTGAACTCAAGAGTAAAGCTCTCGACAGAGGGAAAGATGCAATAGAATACTCAACAGCTAAGCTTGCTGATTCAAAGTTCACTCTTAAAACTGTAGAGGAACTGGAGGCTTTTATTGCTAAGTCTGAAAATAAAAGTCTGATTGATTCAAAATCAGGTATCGAAAAAACGTTTAAAAAAAGAGTTATTGTCATTTTTTCTGATCCAAAAACTTCATTTTTCACTCAAATGCTCTATATATTTCCAGTACTTTCAACCAAAGCTTACAGTCAAAATATTTCAATCAAACTTGCTGATGTTCGTATGAAAGATTTAAAAGAAGAAGACTATCAAATTACAGGAGTATCAACTCTTGTTGTGTTTGAAAATACGAAGTTATTTAAAGTTGTTCATGGTGAAGAAAATATACAAAAAGTTGTAAAAACACTGTCTTTAGATATAAATAATACTATAGATACTCTCTAAAAAAATCTCATGATAGAACTCTCTATCCTTGATCTCTTACGTCTGGTGCTTACTTTTTTTCTTGTTGTCATTGGGACGCTACTTACTATAGCTATGCTTCGTATACTTCGAATCCTTAAAGTTTGAGTTGAACTTGCTGATTACTATGATGAAGTGAAAAAAGTTGTGGTGTATTATGCTATGGTTCCATATGTCATAAAAGACAAAATATTTGAAACTCTCTTTCCAGACAAAAAAAATACTCAAGAAGAAAAAGACCCAATTCTCTAGGGTCTTTTTTATTGAATTCCCACTCTCTTTCTATACAATTTGAATTATATATCATATCGAATACTTTTTATGACTCATAAAATTCATACACTTTCGAAACAACTGGCAAATCAAATAGCTGCTGGTGAAGTTGTTGAGCGTCCACTTTCTGTGGTGAAAGAACTTGTCGAAAACAGTATCGATGCTTGAGCTCGTGATATTCGAATCGAACTCAAAGAAGGGTGAATCGATTATATTAGAATTATAGACAATGGTTTTGGAATTGCAGAAGATGATTTAGCTCTCGCTCTTGAAAAATACTCAACTTCCAAAATTTCAAGTATGAAGGAGCTCCAAGAAGTAATGACTTTTGGTTTTCGAGGTGAAGCACTTGCAAGTATAGCTTCAGTGAGCCAAAGTACACTCATATCAAAACCTCATCATCAAAAATATGCTGCACAAATAGTAACCCATGGTTGAGAGTTTATATCTCAATCACATATTTGAGCTGAAAATGGAACAAGCATAGAAATATCACAACTCTTTTATAATACTCCAGCACGAAAAAACTATCTAAAGACAGCCAGAACTGAGTATACAAAAATATCTGATTTTATTCAAAATATAGCACTTGCGTACCCAGAGATTTCATTTTCACTTGTCCATAATGAAAATGTTACTCTAGACTATACTTCTTGTTGAACTTTGAAAGAAAGAGTCTATCAGGTTCAAGGAAAAGAGTTTCATGAATCAATTGTATCTGTCGACTTTGAATTTTGAGGGATACAAGTTACTTGATATATTACCAGTCCAAAACTGAGTTTTAGTTACAAATCAAAGCAAGTGATTTTTGTCAATAAACGTATAATATTTTCACCTATTATTGCCAAGGCAATATCAGACGCATATAGCAGATTTATTCCACATGGTCGATTTCCTGGCTATATAATTTTTTTAACACTTGATCCGACACAAGTAGATGTCAATGTTCATCCAAGAAAACTTGAAGTAAGGTTCGCTCAAGAATCAAGTATTTTTAGATCTGTCTATCATGCTGTCAAGAATAAACTGGAGTCTGATATGCTTGTAAAAGATGAAAGAGTTGCATATCTCAGTAATGAAAATATTTTCAATAATAAAAGTACATCAGATATTTCTGAGTCAGACAATCATTCACCATCCTCGACACCATCACAAAAATATTACACAGGTTCAGGAACTAAATTTAAAAATTATTCTCCCTACACACAACTTCCAAATAACCCGTCTCAAAAGTCACTTGAGGCACTAGATTTTAGTGAAGCCATTTTAGGAGGAACAAGAGAACATAACTCTTGAGATTTGAGAGATACTTCATTTTGAAGAATTATAGGTCAGAGCCATAACTCTTATATCATTGTTCAGAATGATAATGGACTTATTATTCTTGATCAACATGCATTGGCTGAGAGAGTGATTTATGAAAAACTAACTAAAAACTCATATGAGTCAAAGACTCAAAAATTAATCTCATGAGTTTCACTCTATTTAAATCCACAAGAAATTGAATCACTTGAAAAATATTTACCAACATTTTTTTCTATGTGATTTGAATTAGAGATTCTATCACATGGCTCACTTCAAATTACTGGAGTACCTGACTTCATGAAAAAGACAGATATTGAAAAAGTATTTAAAAATATGATGTATGATATTTCAGAAATAGGTTCATCATCCCTCAATGAAATACAAAACAAAATTTATGCCTACGCTTCATGTCGTGCTGCTGTGAAGTTTTGAGACCCTTTAAGTATTTTTGAAATGCACTGACTCTTGAGAGATGCAAGTTTAGATTACTCATCAACCTGTCCACATGGAAGACCGGTAGTCTACGAAATCGGATTGAAAGATCTTCAAAAAAAATATGAACGTTAAAAAAACTCTCAATATTGAGAGTTTTTTATTTTAATCTACTAGATATAAATCCTATTTCATCACTACTTAAGGCTTTATTGTAAATTAGCATTTTACTAATACTTCAATCTAGTGGCCAATAAGCTGAATTTTCTAATCAAATACTTGTTGGTGCATTTCTAATAGACATTCAACTTAAGCTTTTTTTTGCATCAATCTTTCAATTTAAAAATAATTTTGCCTCAGTTCAATTAAAGCTAAATGTTCAGGTATAAACTTTATTGTCCTTTAATTGGGTAATTCAACTTAATTGGTGTTGACTTCTACTTGAGTCATAAATTATTGCCCATAATTTATTAGTATTTTGCACTCAATAAAAATATCCATCTCACGGACTTGAGGTGAAGGAATTTCATATAATTGCGATATTATCTCAAGTTGTATGGTATTTGAATTCAGTTATAATTGTAAAGTTTGTAAGACTTGAAATTATGCTTGGAAGTCTAATATAGTATCAACTTCATGAAAAAATAGCATTTCAATCTTCAAATGTTAGTTCATTTCTGCTTTTACAATTATAAGATATTGCTAGATTTGTAGAACAAACTCATGTATTTCAATTTCAGCTAAGATCTAATAGTCCTCACGTAGAAGTAAAGGTCTCCATATCGTAAGCTGCTTCTAACGATTTGTCATATAAATATAAACTATTTTCTATATTAGAAAGTAGTTTTATTAATGTTGAACCAGTTCAAGATATTGTAATATTATTATCATATATAACTGCAAAATTGTCATTTGTGTTTACTATATCTAGATATCCAGAACCACTAAGTATACTATTCACTTCTTGAACGGGAGTATTGGTATCAGCTTCAGTGAGTACTCAAAGTTTTCTTCCGTATACTTTTGGAAATCTATCAGAATAGTCTACAGCAAATGTTTTATTCATCTGTAGGTTTGGAATTCCTGCAACACTTCCTGCTTCTTCCATGAGTGCCATAAGTTGAAGACTCTTTCTATCTTTGGTAAGGTAGTAGGTATAATATGAGTCATCTTTTGGGTCTCTTCCTCCGTTTGTATAGTCTATCGTTTCAAGCACATCACTTCAAACATATCATTGATAGGCAATAACATTGCTCGCTCAACTCGCTGTAATCTCTATATAGTCGTCTGGAAGTGGAAGAGATTTATTTGTTGCATAAACTTGAAGTGAATCAGAGAGTTTTGTGAGTTGAGAATATCTATTAGAGTCACGAGCTCAAGTGAGATAGTTTGAGTAGCTGACAAATCACACTGTAGATAATATACCTATAATGGTAATAACCACTATAAGTTCTACAAGAGTGAAGCCTGAAAGTTTATATTTCATATGTTTTTATTTATATACCCAAGGAGCTACTGCGTTAAGAATGAGTCAAGACGTCATAAGTATAAAGAGTCAGATAAGTGTTTTTGTGATTCTATCTTTTGCACTACTCTTCAGACCATCGTTGATTCCAGCCATAGAATAGAGTATTCCATTTATAACTATAAATAGTACAGAAGCAAGTGCTGCAATATAGGTAAAGTATTTAATCATAGCTCCTATCATTGATGTAACTCCAGAAAAACCATTTTGAACGTAGCATGTATAGAGCTCTCCATCTTCTGCTCCACCCTTCACACATCATGCACCTGGAATTGGTTCAGTTACTTCTATAGAAATGGCATTTGCAATATCTGTAAAATATAATATTGATAGGAGTATTCAAGCAAATACAAGTATTTTTTTCATAGTCATTTTTTAAAGTGTAGAGAGATCTAAGAGGAACGTATAAGAAGCAAGCAGTATAAGTGTTGCGAGAACTGTATTGATTATAATACTTTTAGCTTTTTTAGTTTGTTCTTCATCTCCGTTAGAAGTAATATAATAGTATCCTGCAAGAGTCAAAAAGAATATAGCTACAGGGGCTGCAAAAAAGAGTGCTAGATTTGCAAGTGACGCAAAAAGATTAACTCCATCTGAAATAACTCATCAAAACGCAAGTCTTTTCCATGCTTCAATTATACTTACAAATATAAGTGCGAGAATTATGTAGAGTATTTTTTGCCGAGCCTCTTTGAGTTTTTCTTCTCTCCCTCTTGAAGTCATGAGTTGTATACCAGCAATTACAGTCATGAAAACAGCTCATAGGAATATCATAACTTCGAGAAACATCACAATTTGATTATTGAGGGTATAAGAGAATACAAGAAAATCAAAGAAAAGATTTCAGGCACTTTCACTGCTTGCGTTCTCAAATCAGTTACTTCAAATCGTATTTCATACTGTTGTAGTATTCTCATTATTAAAAGCTTCATAGAGCGTCCCTGGTATATTTATAAATACCAGTGCTACGAGCATATACCATATTTGTCTTTTTGCAGCTGAAAGCTTTTCCTCATCTGTTCCGAGAGATATCATCATCATAACTCCAATATAGACTGAAAATATAACAAGAAGTCCCATAATAAATCTTTTTACTATTGTGAGAATACGAAATCAGACATTATATATGTCATTTACTACATTTCCACTTGTTCCAACATTCAGTGAAACATCTTGGATTTGATTTGACCCTGGAATATTTACGGCTTGAGCATAGCTTATCTCTCAAGCACATATAAAAAGGATACAAATTCAGACAATAACTAATATATATTTTTTCATATTTTTTAATTTTTATATAGTTCCTTGTGGGGAAATAAAGAATGTAAGTATGAGGAAATTTACAATAAGTATTCAAATACCAATTGCTATATACAATATAGATTGTTTTCCTTTTTTAATTTTTTCTTCATCTCACCCAGATAACATAATTTGTACTCCAGCATAAATGACAAATAACAGTACTATAATAGCTACAAATCAATTGAGCCAGTTTAAAATATCTGTAATTATATAAATCCCACTTGAAATATCACTCTGATTGATACAGTTATTTCCTTGAATATCAATAAATCAAATGGTATAGTTATCACAATTTATTTCTCCATAAAATGCTGTTACTATTTCCTCAGCAAGTTTTACAATGAGAAAACCAATGAGAGCGTATACAATAGTCATTTTTCATGTTTTGATAGCTTCTTCATTTCAATTTGCTGTTACAAGTCTATAAAATGCAAAAATAGCCATTGCTATAAAAAATATTGAAGCGAGTGTCTTTATGAGATTGATTAACGGGTATGCTATATTTTCAATAATACTGACTCAGAGACGTGCTGAAACTCACTGATCAAAGGTGACAAGTGCAAATGAATACGCTATTTGCATCACTATGAGTCCAATAGTAATCCAGATAATTCATTTTTTAAAGTTTCCGATTTCTTCTTCTGTATTACTCGCAAAGATGAGTCTAAGTGATATGATAAGAAAAAATACGGTAGCAACTGCATAAAATAGGTTTTTTAAGTCCCTTGCAATACGTACCATAGTATTATAGATTCATTTTTCTCCCCCTACACTTACACCAATAAATCTATCAGAATTTCCAAAATTATCAAAGGTATCATTTGCATTGAGATTACTGGATTGATTTCACGCACTCCCTCCAATATTTATGTTATTTGCTGAAGCTGCAAAAGTAGCCTGCGTTCCGATAAAAAATCAGATGCAGAGCATACAAACTAGCAAGATTGTAGATAAAAATTTTTTCATGTGGAGTAATAAAACTATATATTTCTATTGTAACAGGTTTTTTAATCTGAAGCAAAATTCTAGCTGTCGTTCATAATTCAGAGTCTTGCTTCGATTTCTATATCAACGTACTTTTTCTTTCTTCCATATTTCTTTCGAGAGTACTCTTTGAGTATACCAGCAGCTTTTTTGTTTTGATAACTATTATCCCATATCGTTTTCATATCAAATGGACGGGTAGTAGAATTATCTATATTCAACTTAATATATGCTGTATAATTGGCAATTCAAATAATATCTTGTTGCTGTCTCTTATACACATCTGACGCTGCCGACGA
>JAGXIV010000003.1 GCA_024635485.1 bacterium
ACTCGGTGCTATTTCTGAAAGTCCAGTTCTCTCATATAATCCTATTACCAACAAAGCTAGTGCAGCTAACTCATATTTTACTAATATAGTAGGAAACTATAACAAAGAAATAGTCGCAGTAAAAAAGACAGATTATTTGTATATTCTCTGAGTACCTACTATTATAACGAGTGAAATTACAGACGTGACAGTCGAACAAATTCTTGCTAACCAAAGCTTTTCTATTAAGAACTCAAAAAGTCTTCCATGAAACTATTCTAGCTATCTTCCTGAATGACAGACAATACTAGAATGAAATAGTTTTACTCCAGGAACTATGACCTGAACTACAGCTCCAGTACTTTATGAGGGACCAATCATTTCTTTAAGTGATAGCAATACCAAACAAACATTCTGAGAGAATATAATTTCATACTATGTAAACTCAAATATTTGAAATAGTAGCAGCTATAATAATCTGGAAAATGCCACTGGAAATGAAATTGCTCTCGTAGATCAAATTATTAATAATAGCCCAGTTATAGCTTGAAATATAATTTTAAATTCTTGACCTTCATTTGATTGTTATGATTCCCTAAATGTATGAAAAATAGGAACAGGTGGAGAATGTTTGAATATGCTCATCGTAGATAATACACTGATTAAATCTGCGGCAAGTACGCAAGTTTGATGAAACGAAACATATTCGTTAACTTGACCTGATAGTAATATTTATACATATGCTGATTCGACTTACAATATTTTTACAGGGCAAGTGACGGATATGGCAGGATTATTTTATAACGATTCTAGCTTTAATGGAAATATCTGATATTGGAATACAAAAAATGTAACGAAAATGGATTACTTATTCTATTATGCTATGGTATTTAATCAAGATATTTGATCTTGGGATGTTTCAAAAGTAGCAAATTTCGAAAGTACCTTTGAAGGTGCGAGGGAATTTAATCAAGATATTTCTAACTGGAAACCTGAAAGTGCTACAAATGCATATAATATGTTTAGAACAGCTGCAAAGTTTAATCAAAATATATCTTCATGGGATACGAGTAAAATTACTTCAATGAGAAATATGTTTAATCAGGCTATAGTATTTAATCAAGACATAAATACAAAAATTATTACAAGATGAGATGGAAGTACTTATAAGGCCTGGGATACGAGTAGTGTTACGAACATGAACTGAATGTTTATTTGAGCTTCACAATTTAATTGAAATATTTCATCGTGGAATACAAAGAATGTTACCATAATGACATCACTATTGTATTGAGCTACATCTTTTAATCAGGATCTAAGTACATGGTGTGTTTCACAATTTGCCAGTATACCAGCTTGATTTGATACAAATACAACAGCCTGGGTAAAAACAAATCGACAACCTAAATGGTGAGTTGCATGTCCATAAAAAGTAAAAAACTCTCAAGTCTTGAGAGTTTTTTTACTTTTTGCTTCTTATGCTTATACTCTTTTTAAGCTTGAATATATATAAAAGGCTTATTTGAAATTCTTATATCTTTAAGAGTTTTGCATAAGTTTTATGATATATTTCAAGTGCTATATTTTTTAAATTATTGTCTATGTACGGACTTTCAGATAGCACGGCTATTACAATGCAGCCTCTTAAAAAAGAGTATACTATTGCTGGAAAAAAACTCTCATTTGAAACAGGAAAATTATGACTTCTTGCAAATGGAGCAATTACAATGAGTGATGAAGGAGGCAATATGCTCTTTACTACAGCAGGAATAAAAGAAGTAGGACTCAATGAAAAAGCTGATTTTTTTCCACTCGTTGTGGATTATCAAGAAAAATATTATGCTGCTGGTAAAATAGGAGGAAATAGATTTATGAAACGTGAAGCTCGTCCAAGTGACGCTGCAACACTCACTTCTAGAATGATTGATAGGCCTATTCGACCTATGTTTCCAAAAGGGATGATTAATGATACTCAAATTATTGCAACGACCCTTTCAAGTGACAATAACTGTGAAATGTGAAGCTGGGGAATCACATCAGCATCACTCGCACTTATGGTAGCAGGTGCTCCATTTGAAGGCCCTGTTTCAGGAGTAAAAATAGTACTGAATCAAGATGATTCTTATACATTTGAACCTAATTTTGAACAAGAAAAAAATGCAAAACTTCATCTTGTTATAGCTGGGACTTCAGATGCTATCACTATGGTTGAGGCAGGAGCGAATGAAGTGAGTAACAAAGAAATGTTAGATGCTCTTGCGCACGCTCATACTATTGTAAAAGATCTTTGTGATGCACAACTCGATTTTGTAAAAGCTTATGAAGTACAATTTGGTGCTATTCACAAGATAGAAGCAAGTTTTAATCTTCCAGATACCAGTTTATATGACCATGTAAGAGAGTTTTTGACAGAAGAAAAGATGCAAGCACTCTATAATGTTGGAAAAAAAGAATTCCAAGCAGTTCTCGATACATTTGATATCGAAACAAAAACATATCTCCTAGAAAAAGAATTTTTAAACGGGGAAGACGATACTTCTTGAGTTGGAGCAATGGTCTATAAAAGAGTCAAAGAAGTCATGAGAAAAAATATTCTATCTACTGGTACTCGTCTGGATGGGAGAAAAACGGATGAAGTTCGAAAGATAAAATCAGAAGTAGGACTTCTCCCACGAACCCATGGTTCTGCTCTCTTTCAAAGAGGTATGACTCAAGTTCTTAATATTACCACTCTTGGTGGTCCAGAAGATAATATGCTGGTCGATGGTATGTTTGATGAATCAACGAAAAGATATATTCATCATTATAATTTTCCTCCGTATTCAGTAGGAGAAGTCAGAATGATGCGAGGAACAGGCCGAAGAGAAATCGGACATGGACGACTTGCAGAACGAGCTCTTGAACCCGTTCTTCCAAGTGAAGCTGAGTTCCCATATATGATACGAACAGTATCAGAAGTTACGACCTGTAATGGATCAAGTTCTATGGCCTCAGTATGTGGTTCTACGATGAGTCTTATGAACGCAGGTGTCCCAATAAAAAGACCAGTTTCAGCTGTTGCTATGGGGATGATTTATAATGAAGAAACAGGAGAATATAAAATACTTTCAGATATCCAAGCGCAAGAAGATTTTCTTTGAGATATGGATTTTAAAGTTGCGAGAACTTCAGAGGGGATTACTGCGATGCAAATGGATGTTAAGATTAAATGACTCCAAATGAAAGTCTTTGAAGAGGCTTTTGATCAAGGTGAGACTGCAACTATGTATATTTTGGCTGAAATGCTCAAAACTCAAGCTGAGGTTGCTCCAGAACTCTCTCCCTATGCTCCACTCATAATGAGTATGCAAATTGCAGAATCTCAAATCAGAACTGTAATTGGGAAGGGTGGAGAAACGATTCAAAAAATACAAGCAACGCATGATGTTATTATTTCTATTGCTGAGGATGGACTCACAACCATTACAGCAAAAACTCAGGATTCAGGAAAAGCTGCAATCGATGTTATTAACGAACTTCTCTGGCTTCCTGAAGTTGGATTTATCAGTTCAGGTAAAATAGTGAAAATTATAGATTGAGTTGGAGCTATCGTAGAATTCAGAGGAAAACAATCAGGGATGATACATATATCGAAGCTCTCAAAAGAAAAAGTTCTCAAAGTTGAAGATGTTGTAAAAGTTGATGATATGGTAGATTTCGAAATTATACAAGTTGACCTTGCAAAGGGAAGAATTGGACTGAAAAGAATGGAAAAATAAAATCTAAAAATCTCAGATTATTCTGAGATTTTTTAGTTCTTTACAATTATTTCTTTTGGTAATCAATCTGATATCAAAGTATCATTATCTCATGTACGACATTCAATTTCTTCAGTCAAATATTTTTTAGCGACACTAGGAGATAAAACTATTTCAGACTCACTTAGATTTCAAATGGTAATAAATCATTTTTCAGCGAGAATGAAAACTTCAGAAATAGGAATTCTAAAAATTCACATATATTTTCAAGTATATTTCCAGTTTTTTGAGGCAGATGTTGGAACTCAATTTCATCATCAATAATATAAACTCGTATGTATAAGTTCAAAAACTCAATCTATATTTCATTGCTTAACTAAATCTTCTTTATAATTGGAATATCGTCTTAGTACTATATTTTCATCTCAATCAATTTCAAAAGATTCTCAAGCTATAAATTCTCAACGAACAATAAATCTTGCTGTTGGATGATTTGTTTCTATTTCTAAACAAATATTTTTGAGTTTTTCTAAAATTTCTTCTTCTCTTTTTAAGCTCAAAATATTATTCATTTGTGTAGAAAAATGTGAATCATCTTTTATGACTTCTACATAATTTGCAGATGTTTCTGATTGATGTATTTTAGAATTATTCATTATATTTTCTTAATCAAATTTTTTGAACACATAGTATTATAAAATATATTTTATATATTAACAAATATTTCAAAACTTGCTTTTTTCTATTTTTCCATACTATTTGGAAGTTAATAAATTAAAAATAATTATGAAAACTGCATTTCAATCGAGACTTTGAACAGTGTTGCGAATAGATAACGTTTTATATCTTGTTGTTAAATTTGAGTATAGAAGAGGAGGAAGAGGAGCTACTACTATTAACTTACGATTAAAAAATCTTTTAGAAGGAAATAGTGTAGATAGACAATTTGATGGAGAAGTTAAAATGGATGATGTAACCCTTGATAGAGCAAAATTTGAGTATCTCTATGAATCTGCTTGAGAATATTTTTTCATGAACAATGAAACATTCGAACAAATAGAACTTGGAGAAGATAATATCTGAGATAATAAATTTTACCTTACTGAAGGAATGATTGTTGACGTACAACAGTATGAAGGAAAATTTATCGGAATCTCACTTCCAACAAATGTTCGACTTACTATTGAAACCTGTGATCCTGGAGTAAAGGGAAATACAGCAGATGGAAAAGTAATGAAAGATGCAGTGACAAACACAGGTCTTTCACTTAAAATTCCAGGATTTGTGGAACAAGGAGAAGATATTATGGTTAATACAGAATCTGGAGAATATTCAGAACGAGCAAAATAAAAAAAAGAGAGTTTAACTCTCTTTTTTTATTTCTCTTGAAAGATTTCACTTAAGAGTTGAAAATCATGTTGTATATTTCATTGTGTCTGAGCGAGAATAAGATTGAGCGGATATTTTTCTGTTGTAAGATAGAGTGTAAAATCTTCAAGTTTTTGGATATGAGCTTGATTGGATTCTTTATAAATATCCCAATAAAATGCTTTTCAAGCTTCTAGAGCAGTTATGAGACTATTCTCTCCACGAACCATATTTCAATGACAATATTTGAGCAAAAAATAATATTCATGAAGGGTTAAAAATGGAACTTGGAAGCTATTTTGAGTATTTAAGTTTTGTTTCCCAAAAGATAAAAACAGATATTCATTTCAAAAATTTTCAAAAAATCAGCTTTTTTCTAAGAGCTCCTGTGTTTCTGGGTAACAAAAAATAGAAATCCATTTTTTATTCTTTGGAATATTATAAGTATGTTCAAAGTATTCTCGTGAGAGTATATTGGTCAAAAATTTTTTCTCAGAAAAAACTCATCCTGTACCTGCAAGAAGGGAAACAGAAAATTCTACTACCGTAAGATTATTACTATGTTTGATGCTTCCATGATTTTGTACAATTCAAGGAGACGAGAGAGAATGAAATGATTCAAGTGAAAAATATGAAAAGTTAATGAGTCGTATTTCATACTCAAAGGATTCTAAATAGTTATAATCTATTTTTCGTTCAAAAAAATTGAGAATCAAGGTGTTCGGCTCGAACTTTTGTATTTCAGAAAAATCATAATACTTCACTTGGACTTCTCATAACAAACTCTTTGAAAATACGTCAAAAAGTTCTTTGTTATTCGAAAAAAACCTGAAATTATTCTCTTTTTGTTCAAAACTATAGGTGTTCATAGCTTTAAACGCAAAAGAAATATCTCAGAAATTATCTATTACATCACAGTATATATCTATCATTAGTTCATAGTTTATTTTTGCTTCATCATAAATAAATAGACAAAAAAGCAAGTATTTCATTATCTTTTATGAACATTGCTTTGCCTTAAATATATTTTTTAGTATATTGTATAATATATATTATGTTCAATACACTTATTATGGCATTAGATACTGGACCTTTCTGATTATTTCAAGGACAAGATTCTGACGAATCTACTATAATTAAAGATATTCTTTCTCGAGAATGAGCTCAATGAATAATCCGTATCTTATCTGAGGATGTTGTAGCAGATGTGAATCTTATCATATCTCAATATTTACAAGAACACTCTTGAAAAGAGAGTATAGCTACTATTACAAGTATCGGTTGAGAAATAAAAAAAGTGGTAGAAGAAATTGAAAAAGTCCTCAAAGGGAAGATAGTATGAAAATATTTTAGAGGAACTATTAAACCAAGTTTGAGTTACAGGCTCTATATTAATTGGGTATTAGAAAAACTACAACATTCATGATTTATTCCACAAAATCATAATTATAAAGATGTTCCTACGGCTCATGGTGAGGATATTTTTAATATTCTTCAAGACAAAGCACTGACCTCATTTTTTATGGTTGCAAAATCTTTTTGACTCTTAGATTTTAGTGAAAATCAAATTAATACCTATGAAGAAGAAAACGAAATTAAAGTTTTAGATACTACAGCAGCTCATGTTTCTGAGTCACTTTTTGCCTGGCAAGAATGAGATGATAACGTATCCATTGAAGAACATGAAGAAGTGAGTATTTTGGATGAATATTATGATGATGAAAACCTCAGACTTGATAGACAAAAATTATGAAAATGATCT
>JAGXIV010000016.1 GCA_024635485.1 bacterium
TAATACAAAAATATTAAATAATTTTGTAAAAAATTCTGTTAAGGTAGATTCTAATCATGATGATTGTTTCCAATCTTGGTCAATGCTCGATGGATCTGTCGGAAAATGAACTGTAGAAAATATGACTTTGAAATGAAATGTCTGTCTCTTGTTCGATGACCCGAATAATCCTTTGTATGGAAGAGAAATGCAATGAATTTGATTATTTGATGGTATGTATAAAGATTTCATCATTGAAGATAATCTCATAATGACATCTATGTGGCATGGAATTGCAGTATATGGAGCTGATAATGTTCAAATTCGAAATAATACTGTTGTAGACATAGATAGTGTTGATCCTAAATCACCGTGGGTTAAGATATTTAACCATAAAAATGGAACAGCACCTGTTAATTCTATTATTGAGAATAATATTGCTACTAAATCTTTCTCTACAAATCAAATATGAGTTACATCAGGAAATAATTTTACAGCTTCTATGGATAAGTATTCATCAATATTTATAAATTCAGATATATATGATTATAGACTTAAAAGTGATAGTACTATTAAAAATGCAGGTGTAAGAACAATTGATGCTTGAAGTTCTTATTTAAAATTTAATTTTTCTGATTCGGTTCCTCCACTTGATACAGATAAAGATGGAATTTTAGATATAAATGAAAAAGAAAATTGTGTTACTAATAATTCAATAACTTGTTGAGTTATATCTACATGATCATGAAGTAATGTTACGGAACTCACAAACACTTCATCGTCTTGAAGTACTTCTTCACTAGATTCTGAGTCTTCTACATCTGAAACTACAAGTTCACAGAATACTTCCACTCCACAAGACACAAGCTCTTGAGAAAGTACTGACTCAAATTGATTACCTTCACCGATACCCACTGATAACAATATTAATTCTAATGAATTAAATCCGCTTCCACAAAATCCTATTCTTCCTGTAAATAGAATTCCTGAAATTGAAAAAATAAAAGTAGATTCATCTATACTTATTCCTCTTGTGAGAAAAAATAATGCAATAATATCTTTAGGTGAATGATTGAAGAACCAAAAAATTGAATCACAAAAATTAAAAGAATTTACATGAATATATAATAATCCTGCCAGAGTGGACTATAATCAAACTGTAAATTATATGAGTAAATGTAATCTTATTAAATACTTACAATTAACTAGTTTTGAAGCAAGTAATCCTTCAGATTATGCTTTTTCAGATGAATGAAAATCATGAAGCAGACTACAAATTAGAAAATTTTCAGAATTGTGAATAATGAAATGATTTAAAGATTGAAGCTTTAGACCAAAAAAGTGAATTACAAGAGCTGAGTTCTTAAAAACTATTTTAAAAGTACATTGCTATGATTATTCTAATCAAGATACTTCACAAATTACCTATGGTGATGTAGATAAAAATTCATGGCAAGCGAGAGTCATTATGTTTTCTCAATGATTATGAATAGTACGTTGAAGTTTAGATTCTAATTCTAATGTAGTATTTAGACCAAATGAATATATCAGTAAAGCTGAAGCATTTAAAATCCTATTGAATCTAAGTTCAATCGAAGTGAATAAAACTCTCCCGACACAGTACAATGATCTTTGAAATTCATGGCAAAAAAAATACGTTGAAATTTGAGAGACACTATGACTCTTTGATGCATATATGGAAAAACAAAAATTTAATCCCAACTCTAAATTTAGCAGAGAGGATTTCGTGAGTTTTGTAGACACGTTCGTAAAACTCTATAAATAAAATTTTAAAAAAACCTCAAGAAACAGTCTTGAGGTTTTTTTGTTCGTTTTTTATTTATTTAATTCACTGGCAAACTCTTCTTGAGATTTTGCTGAGAGTACTTTTACATTATCAAGTTTATCTTTTGCATCAGAGAAGGCTTGTTGTTCTGCTTCTGCTTGAAGTTTTACTTCTGCTCTGTAACTTTCAATTTGATCAAAATGATTTTTGAGTTTTGTAACATTTTCAACAAATACAGAAGCAGAAAGAACTGGTTTACTTGAAAGTTCTTCTGATCTTTTCGATGACTCAATCGCTTTGTCAGTAAGTTCAGATGACATCTTATCAATGGTTTCTCCCATAACATTGAGTGCCTTCATACTTGCATCAAGTGCTTTTTGAGAACTTGTTTCAATCAGAGCCGTAGAAAGAAGCGTTTTAAATATAGGTCGGCTTGAGCTCATTGCAAGACTCAGTTTTGAAGCACTATCAAGTCTCATAAGAAGTCTTTTTCGAGCCATCTCTAAATTTCCGATAAGTACAACAAGATTAGAAACAAAATATTCTACATTCCGAAGGAACATATCATATTTCATTTTTTCTTCTTCTGATTCTACACTTTCTGCCTTTATTTTGAATTCTTCAAGTTTTACTTGGAGAAAATCTTTATAAGCAACTACTTTTCAGAGATTTCATTCGATTCCTTCTAAAAATGCTTTTTGCATATCGATGGAAGTATCGAGTGAAACATTTGCTTGATCAAAACCAGAAAAAATAGTTTCTATTTTGCCTTCCATTGATTTAATATTGAATTTTGCTTCATCCCATTTTGCGTCAAGTGTTTTAGCAAGACTTGATATTATTGGAATAGATTTTGCTATTTTCATTACCGTTCCATCATTATTGATGATATCCTTGTATACTGATTGTACATCTTTGTTCATAGATGCTAGTTCATCAGAAACTTGCATGATAGGGTCACTATCAATAATTTTAGCAGTTTCAGAAATAATGCTATCAAGTGGAGCAGTTATTTTTTCCCCAAGTTGTCTGAAATCTTTCGCTTCAGTAAAAGTTTGTTCTATCTCAGCTTTATCACTTGCTGATAAAGGAATAGATTGAGTATTTGAAACTAATATTTTTGAATCTTCTTTTATTTCTTCAGTTTTAACTTTTGTAGTCATAATTATTTATTTAGAAAATATTTTACTTTCAAAGTATATCGAAAAAAGCTATGAAATGGAATTTTTTTTATTTCTTACAGATTATACTTATCCAGTTATCATTTTTTGTTTCTAGGATATGTGTATTCAATATTTTAAATCAAATATTTTTTAAAATACTGAGTATTTCTTCTTCTACATAATACACATACTTCTTTTGAACTCAGGGAAGAGAAAGACTCTCTTTGAATAGTGTTTCTCAAGATTCTGAAATTTTTAGTGTACAGAAAAATATTCACTCAGTATCAAGAAGATTATAAATGTGTTCTAAAATTTTTAAAGCAATTTCTTTATCAACATGTAATAGGGTTGCAGATGAAAAAATTCCATCAAAACTTGAAGCTTGATACATATTTTCTATATTACTCATATTTCCTACTTGGAGAAAATCTTTAATATCTCAATCACTCAAGTCTATCAGATTCTTAGATATATCGATCCCATAAGCTTCGTATCATAAGTTTCTGAGTCTTAACACGTCTCTTCCAAAAGCACATCCAATATCAAGTATTTTCTTTCCACTGAGTTCTCAGAGAAACAAATCAAACATATTTCACGGAAATATAAAATTCTCAGATGATTTTTTATATTCTTCTGCTCAGAAATTATAAATTTTTGTCGTAATATCTTGATGAGGATCTTGCATTATAGTTTATTTGAATAGTAATCTTCACGAGTGAGTCAAAAAAATTTTGTACCTCTTAGTTGTCATTTAATCCTTTCATGATTTTTGAATTCTCATTCAAAAGTAAATCAACTTTTGAGCGCTACTTTTTCAGAATTTATATTTTGACTATCGCAATGTATAATTCATTTTTCAAAATTTCAAGCTTCAAATGCAAATTTCGCAAGTGCTTTTACACACTCTGGCATATATCATTTTCCCCAACTTCACTCTTCTACCCAGTATCAAATTTCAAAAGCTGGTACTTCTTTGTTAATTTTATTAATTCAGCATCTTCACAGGAGTTTTCAAGTTTCTTTTTCATATATTGCAGCGTCCCAAGTACTTGATTCTTTCGCTTTAAGGATTGTTTCTTTAATATTTTCAAGCATTTCGTTGTAATTGTCTGATTTAGACCAAATCATAAATCGAGTTATATTCTCACTAATAAGATTCCACATTTCTTCAGCCTCAGAAATAGTGGGTATTTTGAGAATACATCTTGGGGTTTCTATAATGTCATTAAGTCCTGGGAGTTTCATAGGCTTATTATTAGATATAATTATTGTATAAGTTCAGGATGTCTGAGCAAATACTCTCAGAGTTTAATTGTTTGAGTTCTCGCTGAGTCAATAATCTTGAGTTTTGGATACTTTAGACTTATATGTTCATAGAATACCGTATAATGCGTACATGCTAAAATAATACTATCAATTCACTCAAGTATAAGAGCATCAATTCTTCGTTCGAGATATTCAATGGTATACTTATGTTCTTGCATTCAAGCCTCTATGAAGCCGGCAAGTTCAGGAGTTTCAAGTGCATGTAAGATATGAAGATTGGAGAGTTTTTTTATTTCTCGTTCATATTTTCAAGAATTAACGGTGAATTTAGTTCCTATAAGACCTATATTTTTTTCTGAAATACCAACGGCAATTTCTACCGAAGGAATAATACATCCAAGAATTTTTTTATCTGGATATGCTTCCTGTAAATGCCTGAGAGTTTCTGCACAAATAGTATTACAAGCAATAAGTATTAGATCACAGTTTCTTTTCCATAGATCTAAACAGCCTGCTTCTGCCAGTCAATAAATCTCTTCTCCTGTTTTATTACCGTATGGAGCATTTTTATGATCAAGATATGTTTCATAGTCATATTGAGGGAAGTGTGACTTAATATCAAGCAAGGCATAATGTCACCCCATTCAAGAATCTAAAATTCAGATTTTAAGCATTTTTATGAGTAATATTTAGTAATAGCATTTTCAATAAGCGCTTCTTGTATATAGAGTAACTCCGGAAAATCTTCATAATAGGGAAGTCTCTTTTCTCTGTGAAATTCTTTAGTCCAATTCTCAAAAAGATATCATTTATTGCAGCAAAAAAATTCTGCTTCTATAATGTCTACAATTTTTACAAACTTGCTTTCGAGTGATTCTCTTTTTTCATATTCCTCATAAGATCAAATAAATTTGTTCTCTATCTCTTTTGGGAGTTTCGCTGGAAATATTTTCATGGCTTGTCTTTCTTTCTCTCATTTAGCATTATGGTTTTTGCTATTACTGGGGTCTATATCTTCATCACCTGTTTCTGCTTCTATGAGGTCATGGTACATAATAAGTTGATATACTTTAGTAATATCGAGATTATATTTTCATGCTGCACTCTGCTCTAGTTTCTCAAGAAGATAGTCAGCCACTACAAACATACTCCAAGTATGTGCTGCGACTGATTCTTTGTCACCTTTGAGTCTGTTTCAAAAACGATAGGTAAATTTGAGTTTCATAGCTTCTTGCATTTTGAGAGCATCTTGTAAAACTTCATTAATCATGGTACAATTTTAATTATTGTGATTTATATGCTAAAATATATTCAATATTATCTTATTGTAAAATATGAAGTCCATTGAACAAACAAGTTCTCCAGAAGAATATATTTTATATATGTTTCAAATTAATCAGTGAACAGGCTTTAGTGAAGATTTTAAAACAAGTCTACTTTCTCCACTCATTGGATATTTTTCTGAAAAAGAGGAAACATTTGCCCTTATGTATTTATGATGAAATACTTTAGAATGAGTATGTAATAAGTTTACTTCTTACAAAGATTTTCTTTTATCAATTGTACAAAAACCAAAAGTACAAACTTTTATAGAAAAACATTGATTCAAAGAAGAAGACCTTATAAAAGTTTTGTGAGATATTTTGAGTCCCTATAGTGATTGAGAGTTTGACTCTGATTTTGAATATCTGAGGCAACTTGTACTTACGTATGATTGAGAAAAATCTAGAGTGAGAGAGAGCTTAGAAAATTTTTTAAAAAAATATTTTCCTCAAGCAAAAGATATTGCAAAGAAATGACAACTAGAGTTACATCTCACGAGCTACAAAGCTCAAGTTCTTGAAAAAATTCGTGAAGTTATATGATAATTATTTTCAATATTTTTCTACTATTTGGCTTATGTTTGAATATTTTTTAGAAAAAAATCTATTTCCTGTAATAGTTTTTTTTATGAAATAATTATCCCAATATATTGAATTTTTGTTCCAGAGATCTGGTAACTCTCAAATTCAGAGTGTATAGAATGTTTTTGCGAGTTCCTGCTTTCCGAGATTTTCAAATATAGTAGCACAAAAGAAATAATTCTCAGCTGATGAAAACTCTGATACGAGTGTATTACAGAGTTCTTGTCTATTAGCCTCATTTATAATCTGGACTTTGATGTTTTCTTGACTTACAAGTCATTCGAGCCGTGCTGCTGAATCGTATTCTCATTGTTGCATGAGAGCTGCTGGAGTTGCAAATATTTGAATAGATTTTTCACTATTTCACTGAGCAAGTGCTATTTCTGATTGTACTAAATTGAAACATCAAATAGCTCAAAGAAGAGAAATGAGGGAAAATAGTGTCAGAAGTCATATTCTCTTTTTTTGTTCACATTCATTTGATACGTCTCCGTATTTATTATAGATATTGTCTTTTTCTATTGATGTAATAATAAGAATTATGAGTACATATGAAGCAATAGAAAAATAATGCAATGCTCAAAATACACAGAACATTATAAGTGCTATTATTTTTGGTCTGAGTCATTTTTTTATTTCTGTAATGAGAAAATAAAAAATAAACATCACAAATATCACTCACAGTAATCAAAAGCTATAGAACATATCTAAATAACTATTATGAGCTCTATCTGCTGTAAACCCATAGTTTTCAAAGATGTAGAGTTCAGGAACTTTAAAAGAATTAAAATAATAGGGAAGAGTCTCAGGTCATGCTCCTATAAATATATTTTTTATGTCTGAAAAAATAATATGAAGTGTCGTTTTCCAAATATAAAAACGTGAAAGAAAAGAGTGAAGTTTTTCTGGAAGAAATACTATTATTATATATGAAAAAAATAAAAGTGTTCAGATAAAAAGTATACATAAATACATACGTACTAATTTTTTATTGAACAAGCTACAAACTGAATCTAGGAACTCTCTATTTGAAAACGAAATGAGATATCCATAGTAGAGAGCAAGTATAATATAGGCTGTAAATGATTTTGTAAGTAATATTGTAAGAGTAAATAATACCACAAGAGAATTCTTGAGAAACTTATTTCTTATACTTTTTGTAAGTGGTATAATTATAAGAATTATTCATGCAAGATAATTTGGATGTCAAAATGTCCCCACAGCTCTTTTTGTGAGTTCACCATAATCATAGCTAGGAAAATAATATTCTTTTATGGCGATGAATGATGCTATGGATATACTTATAATACTAATATATATAAGTTTTTTAATAAATTTTACTTCTAATTGTCTGAGAACCAAATAGAGGAGTAAAAGATTAAAATACATCAAAGATGTATGTCATTTTTCGGTATCTTCAATCAGTGAAGTAAAGGGGGAAATGGAGAAATAGGTGGAGAGTCATAACATACCCAGTACAAATACCAGTATGAAGATTGTTGTATTATTATGAGGAACTTGAGCTACTTTTTCAGATTGACTGAGTCGCCTGAAAAAATATTTTTCATAGAGAAATACCAGTAAAATAAGACTGACAACGATATTAAAAAACATTACTTTTGTAAACTCAAAGTTTCCATTGATTGTAAAGAAAAGAGGAATTCAGAGAGTAGGCAAAATCTTAGCATGGATGATTGGTATCAATGCACAGAGAATCAAAAATAAGTATTTTGTAAACCTCATAATCTAAGCAGTTAGTTTTGCGAACAATTTAGGTATTTGAGGAAATATACTTTCCATTTTCATAATTTCTCATACTTCAAACCATCAATAATCTTTGATTTCTTTTTCTTGAATTTTAAATTTTGGCATTGATTCTTCTTTTACTTCTGAGTGAAATATATATTCACATTTTTTTACTTCACCGAACTTTTTTGAATTGTAATATATTTTATACATAGCTATGGGAAGTGCTTGGCTCTTTATGTTCTCAAGACCAAAACTATCCTTTTCTCCAAGAAACATCATTTTTAGATTAAACTCTTCTTTAATTTCACGCTTTATTGCTTGATGCAAGGTTTCTCATTCGTCTATGTGTCAACCTGGAAGCGTCCAAATATCTGATTTATGGTGCTGCACTAACAAGTATTTTCATTCCTCATTTTTTAGAAGTGCTCTTACAACTTGTCTCATAGGATTAAAGTGAATGATATAGTCTTTCTATTTTAAGAAATATTAGCTAGAAATAAAGTTTTTATTAATAAAGTTTTTACACTTTAAAAATATTACATTGTATAATACTCATTATAAAACGGTGAAATAGCAGCTTGAAAAGCTGAAGAAAACTCATCAGTTCTTGTAAGCATATCATTAGACCAAGCTCACATACTGCCATTTTCACTGCGAATATCTGTATTTCAAGAGAGTTCTCACATTATTGGTCAGAGTTCGAGTCACTCTTGATAGAGTTTTTTCTCAATCAAACCTAGAACTTCCATCATAGGTGAGAAACCATAATGTCCCTCTGAGTCATTATTCTCGACATATACGACTCAGAATATATATTTCTTTTCTCAAATTTTTGTAGTTCCTCACTCAATTCATATGTAATAATCTACTGATTCAAGAGATTTTAGATTTTGGGCTCTATTTTTTGCTCAGAGCATAACTTCGTCAATAGACAGTGGCATATTACTGATTCCACTCTCGACATTATGAGGAAAATACTCTATTTCTGCGAGTATATCTTGAAAATACGGACAGTTTGCTATTCATTTTTTTATACCAGCTATTTTTGGAGTGCGGGTAGTACCAATTGCTATTTTCATAGGAATGAAAAAAAATGAAAAAATATACAGAGAGTATAAACTTTTTATCTCATGTGTAAATTGTTCTATACAAAAAGATTTATTAAGTATTCTTAGTATAGATGAGTTGTAAACGTAAAAATTTATGTAATAGCTGAAAAATAACTATAGTACTAATATAGTTTACAAAACTCAATATAAACATCATGACTTATAAAAAACTTCTTTGATTCACACTTGTTGAACTGATTGTCGTAATAACGATTATAGGTATTTTATCTACGGTTGGATTTGTGAGTTATTCTAATTATCTTACTGGAGCAAGAGATTCAAACAGATATTCTCAGATGACTAAGCTCTCAGATTCACTTCAAGTATATGCAACGGATAAAAGTCTGCCACTTCCAGACGATTACATCGAAATTACGGCAAGTTGAGCGAGCAACGTTATTGCATACCAAGGATATGTGTGAACAGACGTTCTAGAAACTATCGATTATACCAACTGATGAAGAGACCCGAAAGATGATTCTTTCTATACGTATTACCTTACAAAAGATAGAAAATCTCTCCAGCTTATGGCTCTTATGGAAGAATGAGTTGCATCAAATATACAATTAAAGAATCAAAAAACTATTTATGCTGCAGATTATAGCTCAAGATTTCCAAAAACATATGGGAGTAAATTATGAGTTTTTGTATCATGAGAAACTGCTTCATTAAACACACCTGTACAAGAAATAAGCACTATAAAATCATCAGGCTATCTTGATATTATTAATACAAATACTATTCTCACTGCTTTATTTCAAGATACTAAATCATCCATAACTTGAACATGATCTACAATAAAAATTTTAGAGAGTGTAATCCAAGAAGGCTGATTTAAAGATAGTTTAGTTGTTTGGTATGATATGGAATCATCTAATAATAATAATTTAACTGATCTCAGTTGAAATTGAAATAATGCTCTGAGAATCTGAACTCAAGTACTTCCATGAAATACTACGTGAGTATTCTGAAAAGCTAGTAAATTTGAATGACTGATTGGTTGATTTAAACTCGACAATACAAGTATATTGAAATCAAATAAATTTAGTATTTCTCTCTGGCAAAAAACAAATTCAATACAATTAAATTATGGTTCAATTATTAATCAATGGTTTTGTACTTCTACAACATGTGATGATAACTGAGGGAATGACTGGTGGTTATGAAATGCAGTAAATGGTGGAAAAGGTACAATAAATATGATTTTTTGAACATGAAGTACAAGTACATTATATTCTCAAAATAATTTATATAGTGATGATGTTTGGCATAACATTGTTATTGTAAAGTCTTGAAGAGAATTATTGTTATATGTTGATTGAGTTTTGCGTGATAGTGCGAGTTCAAAAAATCAAACAGAAATTAACTCTAACCTTCCATTATATATCTGAACATCATGACATACGACTACTACACTTGATAGTACTTCTTACATAGATGAATTAAGAATATTTAATACGAGTCTTGATGTTGATGAAATAAAAAAAATTTACCTCACGTGATTAAAGAAAATATAAAAAAAATCTCTTAAGAGATTTTTTTTGTCATGTATGTTCCTTCAAGTTTATATCATCTTTTTTCATAGTAGGCTTGTACTCCAACTCACGCAATAACTGCCATTTTAGAAACTCCGTCGTATTTCTGAACTATTTTTTCTGCTTCTTCAAGGAGACGTTTTCCAAATCCTATATGTTGCCCAAAACTTGAACCCTTTTGATTAATAGAAAGTTGATCTCAGAATGTGTGAATTTCTCTAATAATAGCAGCTCATTTGAGTTCAGGAATATAGTCGGTAATATCATTTAAAAGTACTCGATTTGGATCTCTATTTTCTTCTTGAGATTTTGCAGCGTCCGTCGTCATATCAAAGAGTTGTTGGCTTTCTGGTTTTACAATAAAACTTGGAATTCGTAGCCTGAGTAGGGAGAAGATAGTTCTATCAGCTGGATCTTCAAACGTAAGCAGATACTCTATACCATCTGACGCTTCATATTCAAATACATTGAGTTCAGCAAGTTTCGGATTGTTGGTTTTATCTTTTATTTCTCGACTTCGAATATCTGTCATAATTCTTCCTTGTGATACCAGTTTATCTTCTACCAGTTGACGAAGATTAGAGAGGGTAGAACCATGTAGTATTTCACTTGCTGGAATATCTCTATAGGTTCTATTGATTCGAACATATTCAGGAATAAGCATTTCAAGCTCACACATGAGATCAATCAGTGTTTCATCATCATAAGCTGTAAAACCTCCAGCTTTCCATATATCTGTGAGCTCTGACATATCAGTGACCATCATAGGATAAATTTTGAGCTCGTCTGGTCTATAGAGTTGATTTTCAAAACATTCTTTCATACTTGCTATATCTCCTTCTGGAGTAGCTCCCATTAGATTTGGCATCATATGTGCTACGACCTTGAATCCAGCATCTTTGAGCATCTTAGTTGCTCCAATAGATTCATAGTTTCCATGACCTCGTTTATTGAGTTCATTTATTGCATCATCCGTTGTTTGATATCCAATTTCAACTCGTGTAATTCCAAAATTCCTGAGTCTTACTATTTCTTCAGGAGTAATCCAATCTGGACGAGTTTCTATAGCCACTCCAATAATTCTATTTTTTGCTTGTTCATTATTTTTTTTTGCTTCTGAAAAATCAGCAGATTCATACATTTTAAATCCTTCTCTGAGTTTAAAACTTGCAAATCTATCATGTTCAAAATCTGTTTTTTCTATATGTGGCTTCATCGCTTCATAACTATTAAAGGCATCATATATCCCTTTCATAAATTCTTCCTGATATTTTTTAGGATAAAACGACCATGTACCTCAAATAATTCTGATATCATTTTTTTCTATTTTGTGTCCTGTTACTTCGAGCGCTCGAAGTCTATTATGTATTTGAAGAATAGGGTCAAATTTATTGAGTTCCGCTCGCATTACGGCTGGTTCATGCGGAATATATGATTTTGGGAGACCTTCAAAGGTAGGGCAATATACACAGAGCCCTGGACATCCCCAAAATTTGGTAAGTAGTGATATAACGGTGACACCTGAAAGACTTCGAACTCATCGCTTGCGAAGAAGTCTTCTAAAATTTTCATCTTCAGGAAACTCTCCAGTAATAACTCTGTTGTCATACCGTTCTAAAATTCTGATACTTGGAAATGGTTTTGGCACATCATAGCTCTTATAAATATCATTTTTTAGCTTATGAAAGGCCTCTTTTGAGAAGCTAGAATCTTCCTCTATTTGCATAAGTCCAGCATTGATAATGAGGTCGAGAATGTCTTGCGTGTTTTGCATAATTTTGAGTTATTAATTGACTCAGGATTATAAAGAATAATTGTTTTTTTCAAAAACTTATTACAATACAAAATAACAATTTTAAGTTCCTGTAAATCCTACTCAATGAGACTTTTAAAATGATTGAATGATAGAATTGTAGAATCACATACTCATATTCCCTTAGATGCTTTTTTGATTCCTGTAAGTGTTTTTTCTCAAAATATTTGAGATTTATTATCATTATGAAGTGATCT
Organism: bacterium; assembly: GCA_024635485.1. Lineage (GTDB taxonomy): Bacteria > Patescibacteriota > Gracilibacteria > BD1-5 > UBA6164 > JAACSU01. Next base: position 12,502 of record JAGXIV010000016.1, read on the forward strand.
ATCAAAGCTCGAAGTACACTCTGAAACTACATTTAACATAGTTGATTTTGATGATACGTTATTTTCAAGGTATGAACAACTTCAACGTAATGAATTTCAAGATAATAGAGGAGAAGAAGGCAATAAGTTTCTGAGAGAAGAGTTCGGATTTAGAAAATTTATTGAAGAGTTTTATTCACGTTCTAGAGCTGTTAAAAGAATATTATGAGTAGTAGAATGACAAACTGAAAAACATAGATCTCTGATACTCACTGCTGGTATGCAGGATTTACAAGAATTAAAAGTACAATCACTTGATATTTCTCGTGAAACCGTACCAGTTGTGACTGTTGATTCTTCTCATAAAAAACCATTAAAAATGATACAATATATCATTAAAACACTGGGATTTGTTCCCTGAAAAATAATTATCTATGAAGATAGACCTGAATGTTTTCAATGAGAAATGAGTGCCTTGAGACAATTACTTCCGAGAACGGAAATAGTTATAGATAAAGTAGTTTTGAATCCTGCTTGATCTCTCCGACAAATAAAGTCTATTCATCAATCTATCTATCAGGTGAGCTGAAAAAAATAAAAGAAGTTCTCTAAGAACTTCTTTTATTTTGAATATATCACTTTCTATAATCTTGGAAGTCCACCAATATTATTTTGCATCAAAAAATTTATATATTCTTGAACAGCTTCTGAGTCATCAAGATTTAATCAATTAAGTGTTTCGTAGGCATTACTACTTTTTTCAGACAATGCACTCATCTCAGAGTATGCATTCTTTAGATTTTGCAAAAAAGTTCTTTGATGAGAATAGGTGTTTAGTTCACTTATATTTCCTGAAAAAATAATAGAGTCCATTGTATCACTTTTCACTCATCCAGATTGATTATACTCTCCAGAATTATATAAATACGGCAAATTATATTTTCCATTAATTACGAGGTTATTATTTTTAATAATCTCTAACACATTATCTGTATTTATATCACTTGAAGTAATACTTGGGAGAGCTAATATTATGTCATTTCAATTATCATTAATATAACTCACTCTTTCATTATAATTTCCTATACTATAGGCAGTTATCTCAGCAGCATATGTGCTTGATACTCAAGGAATATGAGCCAATGTTTCTCCTTCAAAAATGGTAGATACTTGATATTCTTGAGTATTGTGAAGTAGTGAATATGAATACTCGATTCCTAGTAATGGATCAAGAGGTTTTTTTGAGAGCCTTTTTACACTTTTGTGTGCATTGTCTCAAAATGTTCATTGATACCATACAATACTTCAATCTAGTTTTATTTGTCTTGAGTTATCTGGAAGAGGGAATTTTCATTCATTAATTGCAGAGAGCTCGAGGGATTTTTGTATGTTTCTTAGTTCAGTAATTCTGACAGAATCTCTAGAACCTTGTGAAAAATCAATATATGATATTAACCCTATAGTTGAGAGTAGGGATAATATTGTCACGATTACTACTAACTCAATCAATGTAAACGCACTGTTTTTGTCTAAACTTTTCATAAAAAAAATATGATATTAAATAATGGGATACTAAATGTAATCTATTATTTAAAAAAAGTAAAATTTCAGACAGTTTATTTTTAGCGAGTTACGTAGTACGATTTTAATCGAGATTATTTGATGTTATTTTCAGAAGTTTTTGAATGATTTCTTTCTGTGAATCCATACTTTGAAATCCACTTGCTTGCAAATGTCCTCCTCATCAAAAATTTTGACATATAGCATTGACATCATATCCAGATTGACTTCGCATAGATACTTTATTTTCACTTGCACCAAGGGGATAGAGAAGAAATGCTATTTTTGTTCCTTCTATATTTATAAGTACATCGTTTATAAATCATTTCAGATATCATCCAATATCTTCTTTATTTATTCAAGTTATACTTCGTAAATCATCGACTGAGATATTACTGTATGAGAGGGTTTGAGCTTCGTTTTGTTTTAAATTCGCCAGTGCGATTTTCCACAGTTCTATTTCTATAAGACTTCGAGATTTAAAACATTTTTCAATAGGTAACCTAAAATCTGCTCCAAGTTCTATCAGTTTTGCTCAAGCAAGGAGTGTTTCTTTTCTGGTATTATTCGTAAAGTACATATTTGTATCAGTCTGAAGTCCTGTGTAGAAAAAAGTTGCTATTTCAGGGCTCACATGACTTTCAAGTCAGAGCTCAACTATAATTTGTATCATCATTTCACAGACACTACTCGCTTTTGTATCAATAATATTAAGATTTCAAAAAGCAGGGTTTGATATATGATGATCAATTACCACAAGTGTTTTTGATTGAAAAAATGTTTTATGTTTTTTATAAATATTTCAAAGTCTGTCTTCGTCAGCTGCATCCAGTGAAATAATTACATCTGGATTATAAGCTTCAACATCAAGTTCAGGCTGAATAATATCAGAATGTCATAAAAACTGAAGAAATGGAGGAACCGGGCAGTCGTTTATTCATACTACTTCTTTTCCTAAACTTTTGAGTACCAGAGCAAGTCATCCAAGACTTCCCCAGGCATCTCCATCCATGCGTATGTGATTTATGAGCAGGATTCTTTGAGCATTCTCGATGAGTTCTCAGAGTTGTTGTATTTCGTTTTGCATAATGTATATTAAAAAAATCTCTATAAGTATAGAAATTTTTTGATAAATGTGAATAATTTAGTTTGAAGAGGCTAATATTTGAATTATTTTATAGTTCATATGATCAGGATTAGAAGATTGCTCAACAGTTTCAAATTTTCATGGATGTAGTACTTTTCAAACCGCGAGTCTTACCCATACTTCTATAGTTGGATTTCATAAAAATTCATCAACTGATTCTCAGTTTTCATTTTGAACAAGTTTTCTTCAAAGTATTTCTCTTATATCTCAATCAACTGTTTCATCACATAAAAAATCCTCTACATCAGTAAAAAATAGTGCTTCATCTATTTTTAAAATGACAAGTTCTCGTATTGATATAGGAATAGTATTATCTTCTAAAAAAGTTCTCACTTCTGAAAATGATAAAGGAGTTTCTAATTTTTTTGCGAGTTCTTTTCTTATTTTTATCTTTATTGTTTCATCTGTCAGATAATCTTTGATATTCTCAAAATAAATATTTCAAATTTGATCTATAAAATCTCTTAAATCAGTTCTTTCTTCTGGACTCAGTTGCTTATGTCTTTTTAATTTTTCTCTAAAAGAAAGTCTTCTATATTCATCTGACTCTGTTCAACTATTTACCTCAAAAATTGCTGAAAATCCTCACGTCATAGTCTGTAATTTTAAAAATATTTAAATTAAATATAATTATTAGTCAATAAAAATCAAGACAATAAAAAAGACTCAGTATTTTGGGTAAAATTGACTGAGTCGTTAAGTGTCCAGATTCACTTCCTGCGACGTTAAATATGGTTGTTTGTTGTCCAGGGGAATAAGGATCGGTTTTGAAAAACTAATCCTTGTCTTTCATGAAATTCATAGCGATTCTTTCGAACGTTTCTGAATTTCTAGAATCAAACCTCCCTTGGGTAATTATTTAAAAGGTATTCACCATCCTTTTTTATTTTTGTTTTTGTTCTGTAAAAGAACTTTTTTTGTTTGTTGTATGTGAGTTTTTTGTGTTATACTTGCTCTTCAAACGATTTCAGTAGAAATAATCTAAAGAGCAAGTATAATCTTTCTCACGTTTTTGTTTTTATTTTTGTTTATTCAGCCGAGGCTAAACAAAATTTTTGTGGGTTTCGGGTTGCTTGTTAGATTTTTACAAGACCCATACTCGAGAAGTAAGATTCTGTTATGTAAGGAACATCAGTAAATTACAGATGTAACTTACATATCTATTATATCTTATAATTTGATATGTCTCAAATATTTGTATACTTTTTTATAAATAAAGTTTTTAAAACATCATTTTTTGTGTATAAATAGGGAAGAACACGTGTGAAGAAAAGGTGAAGAAAAAAAGATTTATGAAGTAAAAAATACTCTAAAAAACACTTATAAACGACCCTAAAAATTGGACTTTGTACAAATAAATGACACATAAAGTAAGAAGAGTGTATGAGTGTTAAAAACTTGTAAGTAATATAATATTAATAGCAGTATACAAAGATGAATCAGATTGAAGCATATGAATTATCAGCTGATTTTCTTTCTAAAAAAAGAGAGAATTTCACAATTTCAGACTTTAAAAAACTCTGAGAATTAATTACCTTTCATAGTGAACTCTACTATGAACTTGAAAAACCTGTAATTTCTGACAGTGAATATGACGAACTATTTAAAACCTTAGAATTTCTTGAAACAAAATTCCACAGTGAAGCTCATGTATCACACTGAGTTTGAAGTGCTCTAAATCAATCAAGTTTCACAAAGGTAGAACACAGTAGACCTATGATTAGTTTGGATAATACCTACAATGAAGAGGATCTTAGGGATTTTGATTCTCGAGTAAAAAAAATATCTTCTATTGATGATATATCTTATATGATAGAGTTTAAGTTTGATGGCCTTGGTATCGAGCTTATTTATGTTGATGGCGTTCTCACACAAGCAATTACACGTTGAAATGGTGTCGTTTGAGAAGACGTCACTGAAAATGTGAAACAAATATCGAATATTCCAAAAAAAATAGATAAAAAATGAACCTTTGAAGTACGTTGAGAAGTGGTAATGCCACTTTCAAGTTTTGAAAGATTGAATGAAGAAGCAAAAGAAACTGGTTGAAAAATATTTTCAAATCCTCGAAATGCTGCCTCTTGAAGTTTGAGAATTTTGGATACTCAAATTACTAAAAAACGAAATCTTAAATATTTTGCTTATGATGTGAGTAATACAAAAAGTCTGATAAATGAACTTTCTGATTCACATAATTGAGTGGCTGAGTATTCAGAAATGATTTCTTATTTAGAAGTACTAGGTTTTGATATTTCTTCCTATTTCATTAAAAGTAAAGATATAACTGAAGTTATAGAAAATATTCATAATATTTGAGAAATTAAGGATAAAATAGACTTTGAGATTGATGGATTGGTTCTTAAAGTAAATAATATGAATCTTTGGAATACTATATGATTTACCGAGCATCATCCACGCTATGCTATTGCTTATAAATTCCCAGCAGAAATAGTTACCACAAAACTTATATCAGTGGAGCATAGTGTTGGAAGAACTGGGACTATTACTCCTGTTGCGAATCTAGAAGCAGTAAATATTTGATGAGCCATTATTCGTCGAGCTACTTTACATAATTATGATGAAATAGAAAAACTATGAGTGAGAGTATGAGATATAGTTTTTTTAAAACGAGCTTGAGAAGTAATTCCAAAAATAATATCAGTCGCAACGAGTGTTTGAGAATCACCAATACTTCCTCCAGAAAATTGTCCAAGTTGTAACTTTGAAATAAAAAAAGATAAGGAAAAAGTGAGATTTTATTGTCCAAATCAATATGGATGTCCAGCACAAATGCGTGAAAAGATAGCTTTTGCTGTAGGGAAACAATGATTTAATATTGATGGTTTTTGAGAAAAACAAGCTGAACTTTTTTATTCACTATGATTTATTAACACATTTTGAGATATATTCACTCTAAAAAAATATAGGGATGAAATACTCGCACTTGATTGATTTCAAGAAAAATCTGTAAATAAGCTGCTAGATGGAATAGAAAAAGTACGAACTACAGATATGGTTACTGTTTTTAAAGCTTTATGAATTCCAGGAGTAGGGAAGAAAACAGCAAAAACTCTCTCAACAATCATTCATGAAGAAGAAGACATACTTTCTCTTGAATTTCTGAATTTAGAGAAACTTGAATCACTTCCAGATATTGGTCCAGAAGTCGCAGAAAGTGTCATACTCTTTTTTACTAATTCAAGAGATATGATCACACATCTCTTGAATGAAGTAGAAATCAAATTCACCCAACAAAATGTAGTTACAAATGGAAAATATACATGAACAAAGATGTGTATAACTTGAAGTTTTGATGGATACAGTCGTGATGAACTCGTCGAAATATTAGAAAAACAAGGATGAAATTTTATTAGTTCTGTTTCCAAAAATACTGATTATCTGCTTGCTTGAGAAAAAGCTTGAAGTAAACTTAAAAAAGCACAAGAATTGGGAGTTGAAGTTCTTACATTAGAAGAATTCTTAAAATAGTTATATATTTCCTAATGATTTAAATATATGATATTATAGTATAAATTACTTTTAATATAATATTATGATAGACTATCCTGTCTGACCAAAGATTATTACATCTTTACAAGAATCAGTTTGATGTTTAGTTGATGTAGAAGATTTTTCTTGAAATATACAAAAATTTAAAGTTGTAAAATATAGTTCAGACATTATTAGCCTTGAAGTTGTAGAATGAAAATATATTGGAGTACTTCTTCAATTAGATTTATGAACAAATTCTATTCTTGAAGTAACAATTAAGAATATTTTTTTAGATTGAAATATAATATTCTCAGAAGATTTGATTGAAAATACTAATAGAGAGAATGCTATTAGTCTGAAAAATACACTTGATATTTCAAAAGAAATAGCAAATGCAAAGGCAGAATACAGAAAAAAGATTTCTGATCTTCTTTCATTAAAAACTTGAGTTGATGTATGATTAGATTCGCTAGTACAAGAAATTTGAGATATATATTACAGAAATTGAATTATTGCTCAGAAAGATATAATCATACCATAATATGCTTTCCAAAGATTTTGAAAATTATGAACTACGAATGAAGAAGCTCTCTCTAGAATCAAGAGAGCATTTTCTGAAGTCTAAAAAAATATTTGAAAATGAATATGAAGCGTCTCTTAATTCTCTTCTTCCTGATGATATACTCGGTACTAAAAAATCTATTGCATTACTATTTAGCATAGAACACTCTGAAAAACTAGCTGATTGAATTGAGCCTCATAATCAAGAAATACTCAAAAATAGTATTATTCAAGTATGTAATTCACTTCCACTCAGTGGAGATATAAAAAATATCCTTGCTCAATCGCTTCTTTCTCAAATACATGGAAAAACACTCAATACAACTCAAGTTCTTCCTCAATCAAATATACAAAGAGACCCACTTTTTCCTATTCTTGAAGATATTTTTCGTGACTGACAAATTTCAGAAGAAGAGTTTCTCTTACTCCAACATCACTATAATGAGAATAGCACCTTTTCAGATACACTCGAGAGTATATCGAGTGCTTCTAAAAAGACAGTAGAATGAGAAATTTGAGAACTTTCTGCAACAAACTTCAACGAAAGAAAAGAGTTATTTGAGTCTGAATTCTCAGTTCCACTTCAAAATCTCAAACAAAGAGGATTTAGAGTTACTCCAATTATAGCATTTGTTTCAAAATCATACTATAAACCAAAAAATCGTTTTGAAAGAGATAAAAATAGACTCAGAAGAACTTGGAAAATTGCACTTTTGAAACTACTTTGAATTAGATTTGGAAGTTTTGATATTGAAGCGGTACTAAATCAGTTTGAAAATTGTGAAAGTTTTGAAGACTTCTTTATCCTATTTTATAAACTTTTTGAAGTTTTAGATGAGGATGAAGAAGCTCAACGTTCATATCACGTTCAAGAAGAAAAAGAATTGGTCGTAAATATTTTAGAAGATGCTAAACAAAAAAAAGAAAAAATTCTTAAATGAGAAAAAGCTACTGCAACTATTTCAAGTTTAATTTCAGAAACTGACTGATTACTTGAAGAATGAATGCTAGAACGTATGCTTGATGATGGGACTCACTTTATCGGGAATGAAATACATTTTCAGCATGAGCAAGACATGGCTTGAATATATGCAGAAGAGGATGAAAAATCAGAAGATATTGAAGAGGAAAATCCAAAATGACTCATAGATTCTGGGAATACACTTGAATGAAATTACGAAAAGCTCAAAGAATATTTCTTTGAGCTTGATGAGAAGAAGCGTTGAGCTTTTAAAATCTGAGATTATGATGAGATTGATAGAATTAATGATGAATTAATCAGAGTAGAATCTCAAATAACAAAAATTTCTAAACTATTAGCTTGAGATGATTATTTAGAATAATCTCTCGCACATCATGTAAATTCTCGACTATCTTTTTTTACTACTACACTGTAGTTATACTCATTTTCAGTTACTCCATCACTACAGTTGTCTGGATTGAGGATTGCACTAAAATCTCACGCTTCAATAACAACATTTTGATTTTCTTCTACGATTGTAGAAGTTCATGTTGCAGAATAAGAATCAGCTCCCATTTTACCGTCTTCTTGCCAGTTGAGTGTACCATTAGTAAATCTAAATGCAAAATTTGGTTCTAGTCCAACCCCTTCAAATCCAACTTGTAGGAGATCATTATTTTTTGTTCAAGAATTTGTAACCATATCTTCAAGATCTGTACTTTTTCCAGAACATGAGCTCAATACTATTAAAGAAGTCATTATGAGTGATATAAATATTTTCATGTGTATTTTTTATAAAATAATCTGTAGTGTGCGATGTATTGTAGTAAATAAGTCAAAAAAGTAAATGATTTCAAATAATTTATTCTTGTACTTCATACATTTATTTTACAAGTTCTACGTAATTAATTTCTATTTTATCTCAACGATACATAGCCTCAAACTCAGTAATATTTTTAGTATCAAAAATTTCATCATCTTCATAATTTTGAGTCATTTTAGATATCTTCCAGAGTCATTGTCCTTCAATTACTTTTAGAGTCGTTTCAAAATATTCTCTGTGATCTGTTTTATAAAAAAGTTTTCCTCATACTTTTGTTATAGAGTAGAGATTCGCTAAAAAATCTGCCTGGAGTAATCTGTGTTTTTTTTGTGTATTTTTCTTTCCCCAAGGATCTGGAAAAAATACATAGGTCTCAGATATTTCATTTTCACAGAATATTTTATCTATATTTTGACCAAAATCTTTGAGCATAATAAAATTTTTATTTTCTCATTCATTTTTTGTTTTTCGACATTTTTCTGCACTATAATACAGACGTTTATACCTCAATTCTATTCATACATAATTCATTTCGGGATTTTCTCATACTTGTTTAGAAAAATAATTCCCCATCCCAGTCCCAATCTCAAGTACAATAGGATGTGTATTTCAAAAATGTTCAGTCCATTGTCACTTTTTTTCATATATATTTTCTAATTCTACCATAATATCGGTATCAGAAAGCACTATCTCTCTGTAAGGATTTTGAATTGCCATGTCTCTTTCTATTATTTATTTTTTATAAGTATATATCCATCTAAACTCGTTGTCCTGTCAACTGTATTGTTAGAGTCCTCTCAAGTTTTTTGACCTACATATAAGTATGCTCCAGTTACAATAATTTTAAAATCATTCTTCTCTCACTCAACGAGATATTCTAGTCGTGTTTTTTGTAGTTCTCAAGAGCTTCAAATAGTTCTTAATGCTTCAAACACATTGCTCAAATCAATGGTTTCTTGAGATTCTTCTGTGTTATAATACAACTCTTCACTGACAGTATTTACGTGCAAATCTGTATCATTTCAATTTCTAAGTGAAAGAATATTTAATGTATCATATCCACTTATATCTAGATTTTTTTGAAACACTTCTGGTGAGAAATTGATAGAAATAAATTGTCTTTCATCCTGTCATGCGAAGTACGACTGCACCTTTATTATATCTGTAATTTTTTGGATATATTTCCAATTTGAGACTCATGGATATGAAATTTCTTCTTGACCTGTATATCAATTAAAGTCATTTCTGAGATAAGAGTAATCGGCTTCTTTATTTTGAAAGTCTTTGAAATCTTGAGTCTCTATGTCTTGCATTATGAGAGGAAAGATACTTCTGAGCTCTTCGCAATTATTGTAATTACATATATATTCAATCCCATCATAAATTTGTTTTGAAATATCTTGATTGATATCTGTGTAATTTTCTAGTGGTATTATTCTTCTTCATTCTATACTGTCAGTAAGAATTCGTGCTTCTTGTAAATTATTTTCTAGTCTCGCAACTTGTCTGCTTATAGGAAGTGAATAGACAGACCATGGTCAAATAGAAATAACTATAGTTATAAGTGTAAGTGCAGCAGGGATATAGAGGAGAGATTTAGCTTTTGAAATAATAAAATACAGAGAAATTCATACCAGCCAAAGTCAAAAAACTACGACAAAATATCTATTTATCGTGATATCGTATTGACCTATCCGAAGGGCAATTGCATAAAATAGCATCGCAGTTTGAGGTATAACTGCGTAAGGGAAATATTTTCGAAAGAGCTCTATAAATTTGTTATTTCATTCTGCTGATTCAAAAATAGAAGAGAAAATATAAGCGATGTAACCGAGAATAGAAAATACTATGACCATCCAACTAATCTGTCCTTTTGGCCAATCTCAAAAATTGAGGAGTACTTTAATACTGTACGCGTAGAGTATTATAAAATACACAAATACAAAAGGAACGAGGATATATTTCGTGAGAAAACTGAGAAACACATTCACCACTGGAGTATCATTTTCAAATGATGATGCTTTTGGAAGTTCTGAGAGAAAAAAGAGAGGGGAGAATAATGCTAGAGCCAGAGTTGTCCAATACCCATAAATATTTCATGAATTTGAAAAGCTTACATCAAAGAGATTTTCGACGGCGAGAATGGCTCAATTTCCTAAAAGTGCCAGAGTTCCTCCTACTATGAGTGATACAAAAAAAACAAATGAAATATGATAAAAATAACGGAGATAGCTTGCTTCACTTTCAAGATCTTTCCATGTATTTTTGGTAAACGGGGCAAAAAATATGTAACTTATAATTCAAACGAGCGTGAGAATTATGTAGATAATAGAATTGAAGTTTTCAAATCAACTCCTCATGCCGTAATAAAAGAGAACTCAAAAAACAAGTACAGGAACTTGGAAAATGAGATAATTATTTATTCATTTTTTTTCTTCTGATTCTCTGAATAAACTGACTCATACAGAAAGAAAAAATAATGTAGAAAATGTAAAAATAAATTTGAGGAGAATTTCTAGTACCTGGCTTTGATTAGGAATATCCGTTGCAATGAGATAAAAAATTATCATTGTTACTGCAAGACTCAGAAGGAGCGGAAGAGGAAATCTATGTACTATATTTTGAAGATTTTGCTTCAAAACCTCAATATTCATATTCGAAAAATATTTTTTCATAATTGCTATAGTTATATACCAAGAACTTCTAATATTATATACAATTAATCTCAAGAAGAAAGCCTAGCGACTTTGATTATTTTCAAACGGTGGTTTTCCATATACTATAAAACTAAAAGCGAGTCCTAAAAGTGGAATAATTCAAATAATATAATAGATGGAAAAGTCTATATGTGAGTAGATAAGTGTAGCTATTGGTGGAACCCAGACTGAGACAAAACTCTTAATACTCAGAGCATATCCAAGGACTTCACCCTGTTGTTCTTCTCAAACACTTGTTGAAAAAAGTCCACTATCTGTACTAAAACAAGTTGAGACTCATGCAATCGCAATAAAATTTGCAAGAGTGAATAATTCGAGATTACTCCCAGCCATAGCTTGTAGTAAATATCATACTCCTAGCAATCAAAGTCCTATCATAATTCAAATTCTATCACCAAATTTACTTATTATTCCACGAACTGTTATAGATTGATGAAATATGACAAAAGATCCTGCAAAAGCGAGGTAATATCATACTGTCGCTTCGTTAAATCCAAAATTATCTAAGAGATAAAGTGTTGAAATACTGGTATATGATATAAACGCTACAAATATAAAAAGTCGCATAATACTTGCGTAGTTTATAACTCAAACACCGTCCCATTTTTTTACCTGAGAAAAAATATTAAAATTCCGAGCATTTATTTTTATTTCATCGTCTCTTTCTTTTGCCGGATGAGACTCTTCTAATTTATAATATATAATTCCAAGAGTAATCATTGAAATAATAGCTCATAAGAGAGCCGTTCATAAAAATCAATAGTTTGTTATTCACATAGAAAATGATCCAAGTGCAGGTCCGACAATTATCGAAAATCACATCACGGCACTATTTTGACCAAATGTTTGAGATCTATTTGAAGCATTTGTTCTATCAGCAATAACTGCCTGCGCTACAGAACCATTTCATCCTGTTACACCATCTAAAGCTCTTGCTAAAAATACTACAATAATTGGGAGTACTGTCAGTCATAAAATGGAAATTTCTGGCATGAGATAAGCAAGTCACAACACGATCCATGCTAAAAAAGTTCATCACTGTGTTACGAGTAAAAGTTTTCTTCTTCAGAATCTGTCAGACAGTGCTCAAATAATAGGAGTAGCAATAAACTGAAAAAAACTGTAGGTAGCGAGTAAAAATCAAAGAAATATTTCAGGTTGATTGTAATCCCTTATAATAAAGGGAAGTACTGGAATAAGCATTGCAAAACTTAGACCATTGGTAAAGGTCAGTAGAAATATTACAAAAAATTTTGAAGATATTTTTTTCTTAAGTTTCTCGAGCATGCTTTTATATTATGTATTGTTTGATTTCCAGTATAGAGAAGTTGACACTTTTATCCATTCTAAAGCATAAA
>JAGXIV010000017.1 GCA_024635485.1 bacterium
CAGAAATACTTTTGAAAATACAACAGGATTTCAACCGATATCGAGAACTGTGATCTTACATCCTGCAGCAAATCATGGGTCAAGCGCAAGAATAGTTTTTCCATATTCTGGTTTTGTCATGAGTAGTTGCCCTAAATTTTTTTGAAATGTAGTAATGGCATCATCTTCTCATAGTTCTGTGAGTCGAGACCGAACTTCATTTTCAACTGATGAAAAAAGTGTCGTATATCCAGCCTTAAATGCAGATTCTAATAGTTCAATAAAATTTGTTGAAATATTATGTTTGAAGGCGTATCGCTTTTTTATTATTTCATAACTTTCTTCATTTTTTTCTATTTTAATGCTGAGAATTCATATTTTCTCTCCTCTATTGAGAGCAAGTATTTGATAAGGTTTTAATAGAGAAATTTTTTTAGAAAAATCTGAGTAAATTTCAAATTTTGAAATTTGCTTTGTATCTTTCTCATTGAGCTTTTCAAGAGATTTAATGCTTTTTGTTTTAGATGAAAGTATAGCGTATCATTCAATTTCTTCTTTTAGCTTTTGTCTCAGGCTTGTATCGGCAGAAATCTCAGCTGAAATAATATGACTGGACCCCTCTAGTATTTCTTCCTTTGAAAAAAGAGCTAAGAGATTCTCTGGAATTTTTGGACTTATATTTGTATTGAGTTGATCTGCTATTGATTGAAATCAGTTTTCTATAGCTATCATTGCGAGCGTTTTTTTCTTACTCTTGTATGGTTTATATATTTCTTCTACCTCTTTAAGACTTATTGCATTTTGTATATTTTTTAGTAACTCAGGAGTCATTTTCTCCATTTCGGTAATAGTTTTTATTGCAGTTTGTTTGAGTTTTTCGACATTTTCTTTTTTTGTTTTGAGCTCTAAAATATTTCTAATTTGTACCTCATCAAGTCATCCGGTCATTTCTTTTCTATATCTTGCAATAAAGGGAACAGTTGCACCTTGTAATATCATTTCTGATACAACTAAGATTGATGATTCTTTTATTCCAGTTTCTTTCTCTATCTCTTTGAAAATAATTTTTTCTGTTTTCATTTGTAGGCTAATAATAATAAGAAAAAACTCTCAAAGAGAGTTTTTTATGAAGGCATGAGAACTATAAGATTAATCAAAAGTTATAGGAAGGTCATATTTATCCTCTCCATCTGTTGCTGACTGAAATCGTAATATTCCTGCAGTTATTCATTCCATTTTTTCAAAATTTAATTCTGCAATAAATTGTACTGATTCTCACGTTGGATTTCATTCTTCATCTATAACTTCTCAAGTAGCACTTGTTTCAGTTATAATATTACCTTGTGTATCAAGTAGCATTATAGGAAAACTACTTTCTTTTGAATACCATGATGCTGAAACATTTCAAATGATAAGCTCTCCAGGCTCGATACTGCTTCCATCCTCTAAACTATTAATAAAAATATCTGTTCCTGTTGAAGTTGTTGTTTCTAAAACAGTTTCTTCTACATTTTCATCATTCACATCTATTTCTCCACTTGCTGTTCCTGACGATACATCTTCATTCGTTACTATTTGAGCTTGTTGTGAGGTAGTATTTCGTTGTGGTTGATTTTGTGTTCCACATGAAGCTAGGATAAGGAATCAAAACATAAAAGCTATAAATATCTTAGGGTTCTTCATAATAATTTAGATAGTAAATAAAGTAACATACAATATATCCTAATTTGTTTTTGGAATAAATCAATATTTAGCACTTATATCATCTCTACATTTTTAGTTTGCTATTTAAAATATATAATTAAAATTCCGAAGTTATTTCTCACAAAGATTTCATGAAAAAAATAAAAACTCTGTTATTAGCTCAAGTCGCAAATGTTTCAAAAGATACTATACTGAGCTTTAGTTCTTTACCGTATACCAAAATAGTTTTTTTATATGATGGGAAACGAGATACTGAAAAAATGCGACTTCCAGCACACATGGAAATAGTCAGTTATAATGGACAAAATTCTCTCAGCCGAGCAATCAATATGGTATTTAGTGAGCATTTAGAATATACTATTATTCCACAATTTTCATGAGATGATAATTCTAAACACGCAATTAAGGTCTATAATAAGACATATGGAACAAAAATAAATCCTAAAATATTTAAAGAAAAAGATGTGATGCAGAACTTTCTTTGAAATGTTTGAGAAAAAAATATTCTTCGTAAAACTTATAAGGAAGTATTGCATATGGAGTATGAAGAATTGCTAGAAAAAGTAGGAACAACGAGTATTATTAAGCCGACAAATGCGAGCGCCTCTCGTAGTACTTTTAAAATATCATCAAAAGAAGACTTTGAATCTATACTTCCAAAACTTTGAAGAAGTTTTGATTATCTTATTGAAGAGTATATAGGAGGAGAACTCTATTCTGTCGATGTATATTATGCTGATTGAAAAATGTATCTACTTACGTATGCAAGAGAAATTGCGATGATTGAGTTATCAGATAAAAAGAAATTTTCAAAAGAATTTTTAGAGAAATATGGTGAAGACCTACAAAAACATTTTAATTTTATTCTTCCTATTGCCTACCATCTAGATTTTTCTATGTTGGCAAAAATGGAGCTTATGTTACTTGAGCAACTGCGAGTAAAACTACAAGGAATTGATTATAGGGGAGTAATTCATCTTGAGTATAAATATGATAAGTCTGCAAAAAAAATTGGATTTTTAGAATGGGGTGCGAGATATGGGTGATATAGAAAAGTTTTTATTAAAGAAATCTATAATACAGATATTAAAAGAATACCTTACTACTTGCTCATTGAAAAGGATACTTCAAGATTCAAACAACTTAAATGAGATATTCTTTGTTTTAAAGAACAAGAGCACAATCTTAATTTTGTAAGAATGAAAACTAATTTTATTGAAACCACAAACTATATTGATATTCTGAAAAAAACTGGAAATATATTTGAAGTATCATTCCAAAGTTTTTTGAAAGAATACTATCTAAGAAATTTTTGAATTAAAATAAAAAAAATAGACTTTTTTGTAAAATATTCTTCTGGTTTTAACTTTTTTCCATTTTATAATGAAAAAGTTACAAAACTCGATTATATTCTTGAGCTTGATGATGAAAATTTTGAACTCTATAAAAAGAAAAAATTTAGAATCATAGAAAAAACATTCTTTCACGATTATAAATAATGAAAAATACATTCTTGAATATGATGAAATCTCGATTTTTTATTGTATTCATTTTAACTTTTGTTAATGGACTGAGCTTTACCATGCTTTTTCCTGTTCTTCCATTTATTATTAAGCTATATCAAGAACCCGAAGTAGTTCTGGGGATACTTCTATGAACTTTTAGCTTATTTCAATTCATAGCGGCTCCTATTCTTGGTTCGCTATCTGATACCTATGGTCGTAAACCTATTCTTATAATTACACAGGCTGGTACCATGTTAGCATGGATTGTATTATGAATTTCCTATTTACTGCCAGAGTTTGAGTTTTTATGACTGATTTCATTTCCGATACTTATAATATTTCTTTCTCGAGTATTTGATGGTATCACAGGAGGTAATAATTCAGTAGCACAGGCAATAATCGCAGATCTTTCAACTCCAGCTGAGAGAACAAAAGTATTTTGATTTAACGGAGCTATAATGTGAATGGCTATAGTAGTTGGTCCTTCTATTTGAGCATTTTCAATGTGAACCAGCTACTGATATTTATGAACTGCGATAGCAGGTGCAACTATTTCGCTTATAACACTTCTCATTATGATTTTCTTTTTGCAAGAATCTCTTGCAGTAGAAGATATGAAAGAAAAAGTTAAAATTTCACTTAAAAATACAAATCTTTTTGCTCAAATAGGGAAGTGGTGAAAATTTGAAAATATTAGATATACCATATTTATGAAAACATGTATGTTTTCAGCTTTTGTAGCCTATACAAGTATTTCGGCACTCTATCTTATAGATACCTTTTGATTTGATGCTATTAATGTAGGGTATTATATGACTTTTACAGGAATGTTTCTTATTTTTCACCAGACAGTTTCTATTAGATATTTTGTTAGAAAATTTAGAGATAGAAAAAGTCTGTATATATGAATGATTCTGATGTGAGTATGATTTTTTTTAATGGCATCTACAAAAAATATTGTACTTTTTACTCTATTCTATTTCTTCGCAGTCCTCGGTATTTCTCTCTCTTGGAGTACCCTAAGTTCACTATTTTCTAGAAGTGTAGATAAAAAAAGCCAATGAGAAATTATGTGAATGGTCGCAGGATTAGAGAGTTTTATCTCTGTGTGAATTCCGGTTGTAGCTACTCTTCTTTATGGATATATAGATTTTTCTATTTATTATCTCCTTGCTATTCTTCCTCTCGTATCTGTCATAATAAGTTCGCTTGTTTATAAAAATATAGAGTTTTCAAGTGTCAAAGAAGCTTCATAAAATCTTTTGCAAGAAAATTATATTTCCTTATATTTAAGCTATTACTTTTCAGTTTAGAGCAAAATGAATTTCCTTACAGCACTCCTAGCTTATGCAATTTCTCACGACATATCTCGAGATGAAATGCAAATACGTCACATAAATTATTGTCAAAATCTCTATTTTCAACCTAACAGTGAACAAAAACTTCTTGATGCATCTTGTGATTTAGCTCAAACACAATATGATATAGCTTATGTAAAGACAGGGAAGTACTAGTATAATTCATTTAAAAAACTCAGTAAAATACTGAGTTTTTTTATTTTTCTCCATTAATGTGTTATATTTATTGAAATATCATATTATAGTTAGCTATGTTTTGAAAACACGAAGTAGAAAAACGTTTTACAAGAAAATCTCTCCTGAATGATTTGAGGATATTAATAATTTCAATAGCTGTTATTATGATATGGAGATGAGTTTGGAATCTACTTGATCATTATTTTCTGCCAGATTTCTGGGTATTATCTAGTGTATTATCGATTGTTATAGGTGTCATTATTCTTATATTAAACAATAATAACTTAGAGAAGTTAGGAGATGAATAAAAAAGAAGGAGTTATCTCCTTCTTTTTTTATCACGACTGAATTTATTTTTGAGTCGTTTAAATTCCTTTTCTCATAGTTTTTCTTCTAGTACGAGATTAAGTTCTGCTTCTTCGTCAAATAGATGCATATCCATATCGAGTTTATGCTCAATTTTGAATCGGTAATCTTCATAGTTTCAGTATGAAATAGAGAGTTCTCCGTCATGAATGAACCATATATGTGTCGCAAGTTTATTCACAAAATATCTATCGTGTGATATAAATAGAATGGTTCACTGATAATTTCTGAGTGATTCCTCGAGAGATTCACGCGTATCATAATCAAGATGATTGGTTGGTTCATCAAATATAAGGAGATTTGATGATTGTTGTCAGAGAATAGCAAAAAGAAGTTTACTTGTTTGCCCCCCAGAAAGCTCAGAGACTTTTTTATCAAGGTCTGTTTTTTCAAACAGGTAGTGTTTTATGAGTCCTATGAGATGCTCATCTGGATAATTCACTCAATGTCTATGAAAGTTTTCTCTCATAGTGAGGTCTTTATAAAGCTCTTCATGCATTTGAGAGTAATAGAGTATTTGTGACGCTTTTCCAATGGATTGATATCCATCAAGGAGTGGAATCTGACCTAGAATAGTTTTTATAAATGTTGATTTTCAAACACCATTTTCTCAAACAACTCCTACTCGCATTGATTTATGCAGTACAATTTCATTTATAAAAAATAAACTCTCTTCTCTCCCTATAAATGCTTCTTTATAACTCACAAGTTTTTCTGGTGATTCTCAAGAATATTCAAAGAAGAACTTTGGTTTTTGTGGAATAAATGGTTTATCGAGTCTCTCCATTTTATCAATCATTTTTTCTCGACTTTTTGCCCATCAAGCTCTTGAACCAGCACGGAATCTATTAATGAGTTGTTCTTGTTTTCCTATATAATCTTGCTGTCTTTCCCAATCATCCATTCTAATTTTTTCTACCTTTTCACGCTCAATTACATAATCACTATACCCAGAATGATACATAGTACTCGGTCTTCCTGGTTGAATTTCTAGTGTTTTTTTACAGGTCCTATCTAAAAATTCTCTATCATGAGAAATAATAACATATCAACCATTCCATTTATTTTGCAAGTAACTCTCAAGCCATTCAACACTCGTCATGTCTATGAAATTGGTTGGCTCATCCAAAAATAACATATCAGGTGATTCAAGCAGTACTTTAGCAAGAGCAACTTTGGTACGTTGTCCTCCAGATATTTCTGAAAGTTTTTTATCAAGGAGTTCTAGTACTCAGATTCATTGACTCACTTGGTGTATTTTGTTTTCATAATCATATCAGCCAATATTTCAAAACTGCTCTAGCAGATTAGAATATTCTTCTATTACTCAGGTATCTTCTGCCATAATTTCCTCAAGCTCTTTGAGTTTTCTTTCCATGGACTGAATTTGAGCGAAAGCTTCTTTGAGTTCCTCATGTACTTTTTTTTCTTCATTATCACTATACACTTGGTGTAAATATCCAAGCGTCATATTTCATACATTCTCTATAAAACCTTCATAATTTTTTATAGCTCAAACAACTACTTTCATAAAAGTAGTTTTTCCTGATCCATTTGGTCAAACAATTGATATTTTATCATTTTGATTTATAGTCAGTTCTATTTCTCTCAGTACAGGTTCTCATTGAAATTCTAATTTTTCAATATTAATTTTTAAATGATTCACATATTTTTTTTAAGTTTTCAAGTATATAAATTGTATTCAAGTTTTATTTTTTACAAACTTTCGTATTAGGTGTATAATTAATTCTTAAAAAATGTAAGTATTTATGACAAAATTTGAAATTAAACCTAAAATTACTCAACAAGAGATAGATTTTATGTTATTTAAAAAATTAGTAAATAGTGGGGCAGAAGTTAGCTCTACACAGTCTGATATTTCAAAAATTGTTTGAGAATTACTTTTTGATTCTTTGTGATTAGAAGACATAAAATCTATTCCTTGAGATGTACAAGAACTCTATAAATTATTTAGAACGAAAACAGTTTATATATTTTCACATACATTTATATGCTCCTTTCTTGGTGAAAAAATAAGCGATGAAAATCTTCGAACAAAAATTAAGGTTTTAAGAAATTTCCTCCCTAAGTGAATTGATATTATTACTGTTCCAAAGTATTGATATTATATGTATGTAGAAGGAGAAGATATATCTAAATTTACGAGTATTTTAAAAGTTTCACCTGATTTTTTAGTACTTCCTAAGCTTCATAGTATTCAAATTAATGGTAAAATATTAGTATTACGAAAACAATATTTCGACTATTTATATACACTGTTATTAAATATATGAAGTACTGTAAAATACGAAGATTTTATTGGATTTGTTGAATGAATAGAAACGAGAGATACAAAGACTCTTTCTGATATTAAAAATAGAGTAAGAATATCACTGAATGCTTTTGAATCATGATTGTGAGATAATATTATATCAGTTGGTAAAAAAGGATATAAATGGAAATAATTCCCTTATTTTTCCATTTGCAAATACATACCTTTCCCATACAATAATGCAGCATAATTTAGAGTGCAAAACACAATATACTGTATATAATAAATCAAATACATGGCAAAAAAGAATGGTCCACACAATGACCAAAATAAACAAAAAACAACCAAAGTTAAAAAACCTAAAAATAATTATACTCCATTTATCATTCTTATAGTACTTTCAATAGTACTTGCGGCACTTATTCCATTTGTACAACAAGGAGTTGTAACTAAAAATGAAGATGTTGCTCTTTCAGAGCTCTCTCAAAACTATAATGAGGGACAATATTCTGAAATACTCATTGACTGAAATAAAGCTATTGCAACACTTTCTTGATCAACTGTAGTTGAAAATGGAGTTGAAAAACAACAAATTCAGACTGCTATTCTTCCTGCAAGAGATTCACTTTCAGATTTATGACTTTCTAATCCACAAATACCAACAACTGTTGAAGTAAAAGATCTTACAAGTGAACAATTTTGGGCTGATATGTTCCCAACTATTATTCTTGTTCTTCTGTTTCTATGAATAGGACTTTTTCTCATTTCACGAATGGGTTGAATGGCAAATAATGCAATGACTTTTGGAAAATCACGAGCTAAATTGTATGATACATCAAAAGATAAGATAATGTTTAAAGATGTAGCTTGAGCTGAAGAAGAAAAAGAGGAACTTCAAGAAGTTGTAGATTTTTTAAAAAATCCAAAAAAATATAGAGACATAGGTGCGAAAATTCCTAAAGGTACACTTTTAGTATGACCTCCAGGAACAGGGAAGACTATGCTTGCTCGTGCAGTTGCTTGAGAAAGTAATGTACCTTTCCTTTCTATTTCAGGTTCAGAATTTGTAGAAATGTTCGTGTGAGTTGGTGCCTCAAGAGTGAGAGACTTATTTACAAACGCAAAAAAAATTGCTCCAGCTATTATTTTCATAGATGAAATTGATGCTATAGGGAAGAAGAGAGGACCTGGAACTGGTGGATGACATGATGAGAGAGAACAAACCCTGAATCAAATACTTACTGAAATGGATGGTTTTGATAATGATACCAATGTAATTGTTATCGGTGCAACAAATCGATCTGATGTTCTTGATCGAGCTCTACTAAGACCAGGAAGATTTGATAGAAAAATTACCGTAAATCTTCCAAATCAAACAGATAGAGAGAAAATTCTTGAAGTCCATGCACAAACAAAAAAAATAGACTCAAGTGTCGATTTTAAATGACTTGCAAGTTCTACTGTTGGATTTTCTTGAGCTGACTTATGAAACATACTGAACGAAGCTGCAATTATCACGGCTCGATATTGAGAGAAGGAAATCACAGAAATGCGACTTCAGCAAGCTTTTGAAAGAATTGTTATGGGATTACAAAAGAAATCATTAGTTATGAATAATGAAGAGAGAAAAATTACAGCATATCATGAAGTTGGTCATGCTATTCTTTGAAGATTACTCACTCATTCTGATCCAGTTCATAAAATTTCAATTACTCCTCGAGGAGGTGCTCTTGGTGTTACTTGGTTTATGCCAGAAAGGGATGCTATACTCACAAGCAAGGCTAAATTTCTCGATGAACTCTGTGTACTTTATGGATGAAGGGCCTCGGAAGAAATATTCTTTGGTAAAGAGTTTATTACAACTGGAGCGAGTAATGATATAGAACGAGCAACAGCTATTGCGAGAAATATGGTTATGCGCTATGGAATGTATGATGAAATTGGTCAAGAAAATTTCGCTTGAGAAAGAGGAATGGGGAACTATACCGGTGTTGAATGAGACAAACCATATGTTTCTGAACAAACTCAAAAATCAATCGATGCTATGGTTCAAAAAATACTCACAGAACAATATCAAAGAGCGATTAAAACAATCAATGAAAATAAGAAACTACACGATACTATTTCTCAAGATCTTCTGAAAGAAGAAGAAATGGATCGAGCAAGATTTGAAACATATTTTGCATAAAATAAAAAATAATCTAGAATAATCTAGATTATTTTTTTGCATTACATTTATGAATACAATCTCGTGGAAAGATTTTGAGTCTGTTGATATGAGGGTAGGTACTATTATTCAGGTAGAAAGCTTTCCTGAAGCTCATAATCCAGCCTATAAAGTATGGGTTGATTTTGGGCAAGAAATTGGAACAAAAAAAACATCTGCTCAAATTACTAAGCTGTATACTAAAGAAGAACTTATTTGAAAACAAATTATATGAGTTTTGAATTTCCCTCCAAAACAAGTGAGTACTTTTATGAGTGAGTTTCTGATTACATGAGTGCATAGTCTAGAATGAGTTGTTCTGACATCTCTAGATAAAAGAGTAGCTAATGGATTAAAAATATTATAGATCAAGATTTTTTTCTTGGTTTTTTGTTGCTCTACCATACAATAGAACTATTATTCTTAATCTGAGCGCATGCATAATATAGTTGATGTAATTTTAGGTCTGGTAGAGTGACTAGGGTACACTGGAATATTTATAATGATGACGATAGAATCATCATTCATTCCATTTCCAAGTGAGGTGGCTATGATTCCAGCTGGATATTTAGCAAGTCTTGGGAGAATGAGCTTTGCTTGGGCATTATTTGCAGGTACGATGGGAGCATTAGTGTGAGCGAGTATTAATTATTTCTTAGGTATGTACTTAGGAAGACCTGTTGTTAAAAAACTTATCCATTCATACTGAAAATATATTTTACTGAGTGAAAAACACTATATCCAATCAGAAAAATACTTTAAGAAACATGGAGCTATCACTACCTTAATAGGGAGATTTATACCAGCAGTTCGACAACTTATTTCTATTCCTGCTGGAATATTTAGAATGAATTTTCTCACTTTTATTGTTTTCACTGCAGTTGGAGCTGCTACTTGGAATGCAATATTACTTACAATATGATATGTGGCAGGACAAAATGATGCTCTTATAAAGAAGCTAACATCCGAAGTATTGCTCTATATTATTATCATACTCGGAACTATAATTATAGCATATGTGCAATACGTCAAATCACAATCTAAAAAACTTAGAGAAATAGAAGAAACTATCGAACATAATGATGAAGTTCTAGCTGAGGAAGCAAGTCATAGAAAATAATTTAATTCATATTCTTATGCATCTCAAAGACCTAAAAAATAAAAAAATTGCTATTCTTGGATTTTGAAAAGAAGGGAAGAGTAGTTTAAACTTCTTGCAGAATTATGGTATTCAAGATATTACAGTACTCGATAAAGAAATTCCAGAAGATTATAATAGATGAGAGAATATTACATTTATAAGCTGAGAATCATACTTAAATAACTTATGAGACTTTGATTATATTTTAAAATCACCATGAGTCAGTCCTTTTCATAAAAAAATAGCACCATTTCGAGATAAATTAATTTCTCAAACTCAGTTATTTTTTGAAAATTATAGAGGAAAAGTTATTGGAATTACTGGAACAAAAGGGAAGTCTACCGTCTCTACTCTTTTATATGAACTTCTTAAAAAAGCATGATATGATACACAACTGGTTTGAAATATTTGAAACCCAGTATTAGATGAGATTGATATTCTTTCATGAGAAATACATGATTTTGTAGTATATGAAATGTCGAGTTACATGCTTCAAGATTTTGTTCCAGAATTGTATATTTGATTTTTCAATAATGTCTTTCCTTGTCATTTAGATTGGC
This sequence comes from bacterium, assembly GCA_024635485.1. Classification (GTDB taxonomy): domain Bacteria; phylum Patescibacteriota; class Gracilibacteria; order BD1-5; family UBA6164; genus JAACSU01. Next base: position 11,269 of record JAGXIV010000017.1, read on the forward strand.
ATACCAGTCTCGATATATATACTCAAGCAAAGCATAATATCGTAAAAAATGCTGATTATGCAGTTATTCATAGTGAGTTTGTATCTACCTTTCAAGCAGAAGAAATTTCATGAAAAAAAATATATTTTGATGATGCAAAACAGTATCATTATAATGATTCGTGATTTTATATATGAAATGATATAGTATTTTGATCAGGTCAAATTTGATTAAATTGAGATCATAATAAAAAAAATATATCTTGAGTGATAGCTATTTTAGATATTATTCTTCAAGATACTAAGATAATATCTGAATTATTGTACCAAACTCTTCCAAATTTTATGTGACTTCCACATAGAATCGAGATAATCTGAGAACACGAATGAATTATATTTGTGGATGATGCTATTGCAACAACACCTGAAAGTACGATTGCAGCAATACAGAGCTTCAATCAGACAATACAAACACTCTTTCTTGGGTGAGAAGATAGTTGATTTAAGTTTGAAGCCCTTAGAAAAAATATACTGAGTAGTAAGGTGCAAAATATTATTGCGTTTCCAAATACGAGTGAAAAAATATTTCCTGAAATACTTATTCGTGATTATGAAGTCCCATTTGAAATGGAAATTGAGGGAAGAATACTTCAGTTCATAAAAACACGTAGTATGAAGAAGGGAGTTGATTTTGCATACAAAACTACTTTTCCTGGAAGGGTTGCTCTCTTGTCTTGTGCTGCTCCAAGTTTTTCTTTATGGAAAAACTATATAGAAAAAGCACATGATTTTGTTCAAGAAGTAAAAAATTATTAAGAACTAATTTCTGTTTGAAGAATTTTAAGTTCTCGTTCTAACCTATTTAACAAGTACACTCGAGTCAAAAGAGGAAGGGAAGTGATATCAATCACATATCCAGTGTACTCTCATGATTCTGTATAGGTATCAACAGAATTTTCATCATAAATTTTTGCTCTTATAGAAGTTATAGCTCAGAGAATTTCTCGAATTCTAGACTCAGCTTTTTCTTGTGTATATCTTTTGTAAAGAGGTCTTAGAATGGACATAATGTAACTAATTTTTTTCTCTTGTTCAGCAACATTTAGACCTACTCGTTCGATTACAAATCCATCAAGAATATTTCTGTTTGAATATTCAAGTCTTCTTCCATTATAAAGGTATTGAGTAGAGTTTCATGCATCAAGATTAATTGCGTCCCAACAACCAAGCTTAAAGAGTGCAGGAGTGAGATCATCGAGTGATGCAGAAGATGTGCTTCCAAATATTATTTTAGATTTATCTTTTGTAGAACAAATAAAATGTCGTTTCATTGGATTTTTCATTTTATTATCATAAAGTCCAATATCATGATAATGTTCTAGCTGACTAATTCCATTAGCGAAGAGAATAGGGAAGTTACCCATACCTTCAAAAATTTCACCCCTTGAATCTGGATTAATTCGTGCAGTTTGATGCAAAAGTGGAACTCAGTTTTTATCCCATCAAAAAATAGCTCTCTCTCAAGTATCTGGATAAAAACTATAATCTACTCAGTTTACTATTCTTTCGTTAATGGTATAACTTTTTCAATTACATTCAGTGTAATCCTCAGGACAGAAAAATATACCATTTATGCCAGTGATAGCATTCTCTCTTTTTGCAAGTTGGTCAATACTGGTTTCACTGTCAGAAATTGCAGCATGAATTTTGTACTCATTTGAATTCACATTATAGATAACATTATTAAATGTTATTCCATCAATTGTTAATTTTTGAAATGTATTGGCTGAAGCTATAGATGGAATACTGAGAATAATGAGAAACAAAAATAATTTTTTCATAAATAATTTAGAAATATGTTAATAAGCTTATTATATTGATTGAGAGGGAAATAGATACTGTAATGTGTGAAGATTATCTAAATATCAATCACTTAACATAATATAACTTATGTTAAGTGATTGATGAGTTTTATTAGGAATAAAGTATATTGCTGTAAATATGCTAATTTCATTGATACTGTAATATTTTTAAGTATTTTACTCATTTCTTTATTTCATTTATATCTTAATTATACAAATGAATATTAATTTACATTATAATATTATACATTTATTTACGTATGAATTTTTATTAAGTAATACATACATAAAATATTTTTTAAGTAATGTAAGACTGTGATCTATAATATGAAATCACTAATAAAAACCATTAATTAAGAATATTCTTAATTAATGGTACTGCTTGTATTATTTAATAATAAAGATTTTTTTACTCATAATTCAATAATTTTTAATTCTGATATCGTTTTTTCACTAATATTTTTTTTATTAAAATATACTGTAATTCTTTCTAGTACTTGTTCTTTTTCAAATTGTGAAAATTTTGCAACAAGTTCAACTACTTTATCTATCTTTGGATCACTCGTTACTTTTGGTGAAGTGTTAGTATCTACTAATGCTTGAGACCTATTCACTGGTTTAAATCCAGCTGTAAATATCAGATTATTGAGACGTATTTGTTCAATTTGTGTATATAGCTTATCTCATGGACAACTTGTATGTCATGTGTCTTTATGTCATGCCAGTGTATAATTTTGCTTTGTTTCAAGTGGAAAAGTGTCACAAGCTGCTCAAGCACAAGCCATATTGTAGTAATATTTGTTTGAAAAATCTATACCATATTTCCATGCAAGATATTTTACTAGTTTCTCTAATGATTTGTATTGTTCTTCATTAATTTCTTTGTTACTATAATTTCACATTACTGCAACTCCAAGTGTTGAATAGTTATTCCACACTGAATGTGCAGCAGAAATATAATCTCATCACTTTCTCCCTTCAAATATCTCTCCATCGTATCAGATAACATAATTATATCCAATATCTCCCCAAGCTCTATTAATACTATGATATTTATAAATTTGTTTTATTCATTCTAAACTAGATTTATATTCATCCGCTGTATGATGAACTACTATTGCATTCACATTTTGAGTATATTTAAGTGGCCATGCAAGTTTGTATCAATCTTTTAGGTCATAATCTTCCCTCTCTGCTACTGTATTTTCTTTTCAAAAATTTTCATTTATATAATTGAGTATTTTTATGTTTTTTTCTTCCCTTGCTTTTTTAACTTCGGGACTTACGTATGGTGCAACATAATCACTCCAGCCTTGGAGTATTTTTTGCCAATAGCTTGATTCTCTTGAAGTAAATTCTTCATTTGCTCACCAACTTGCTCTTGGGATAATTATTGGTTTTTCTGGCTCTACACTTGTAATCGCAAAAGTTGATTGAGCGAGAGTCAAAAAAAATACACAAAATAATATGATTTTTTTCATTGATATTTTTAGAGAATAAAACCATAGTCATACTATGGTTTTATTATTCTTTATCAATGAATTAATCTGAAGATTTAGTGTGAATTTTATTAACTATCAATTCCGTATTTTTTTATGTGAGCATCATAAATTTCTTGACTGATTTCTCATTTTTTGAGAAGATATTCAAGATATTTCTTCATTGGAATCATTCAGTGCTCCTTCCCTGTTTCAATGGCTCCATTTATTTGATGAATATGATCTTCACGAATCATATTTTCAATTGCTTTATTCTTTACTAGTACTTCTGTAGCTACTACTCTTGTTCCATCTTCTTTTTTGATGAGGTCTTGCCATACTACTCATAAAAGTGACTCAGCAATTTGAGCTCTAATATATCCTTTTTCATCTCATGGAAACATATCTACTATTCTTGAAACTGTTCGAGCAGCTCATGAAGTATGAAGGGTTGCAAATACTAAGTTCCCTGTTTCAGCTGCACGAAGTGCAAGTCGAAATGTTTCAAGGTCTCGCATTTCACCTACCATAATTACATCACTTGCTTGTCTTAGAGCATATTTGAGTCAATTCTCAAAACTAAGAGTTGAACTTCAAAGTTCTCTTTGCTCTATAAGTGATTTTTTACTAGTATGTACAAATTCAATTGGGTCTTCAATTATTATAACATGTTTGTTATAATTTTTATTTATTTCATTAATGAGTGAAGCAAGTGTCGTTGATTTTCATGAACCTACTCAACCAGTAATAAGTACCAGTCCACTCTTTCTATGTGAAAAACTTTTAATTATTTGAGGTATATTGAGATCATCAAATTCTGGAATTGTATCTGCAATGACTCGAAATACCAGACCATATCCATTTTTTTGCTTAAATGCGTTTACTCTAAATCTTCCAAAACCTTCTATTTGAAGTGAATAATCAAGTTCAAAAGTTGCTTGAAAATTTGCTCTATGCTTTTCTGGAATAATGCTAAAAATCTCAGCGTCTACTTCTTTTTGTTCAAGTATACCATAGCTTTCTAGGTAGACTATTTCACCACTTTTTTTAATAGCTGGAAAGTTCCCTGCTGATATAAGAATATCAGAAGCACCCATTTTAACAGCATCTTTAAGGACTTGAGAAATTATCATAGTTGTATAATAAATAATAGTTACTTTTATGATAGCATAAATTTATAATGCGAGCAATTATTTTATCAAAGTATTATAATATTCTTCAAATTCTCTAAAAGTAATATCTCATTTTCAATAAAAATCGAATAACTTCTTGAATATTACATCCGATATTTCTAAGTACTTTCGAATATTTCTGAGTCCATGGATATATAATTCTAGAACTTGTTTCGATCTATATATATTTTTATTGACTCATAATAAAAATTTAAAATAATTTACATCTTTTTTCCATTTTGATATTTCTACTCACATTTCTATGGAAAATGGAAAATCAGCATAATACAAGAACTCTGGAAAATTCATTCAAACAGTAGATACATCTAAGTCTGCTAAAAGGATAGCATATTTATCTGTATTTTTTGCTCTATTTTTAAATACAGTTCCTATAATTGATTTACGAACTATACCATAATCAATTCACGAATAATTATATTTTTGTTCAAAATTTATGATTCATTCAAAGGCAATATCAACTGAACGAAACTCATCTAAATCCCTTGATGTTCCAGTGTGACCTGCATCATGAAAGAGTGCTGCTATAAATAAGCTCTTTATTTCTATTATATTAAATGAATGTCTTTGTAATTTTAAAACTCACTCTGCTACTTTAAGTGCATGCAGAAAATTATGATATGGAACATGTGAGTTATAGGATTCTCTTATTTCTATGAGTTGTTTTTTTGTAATAAGCTGTGATTGTGAAAGATGTTCAATCAGAATTGATTCTTCTTGAGTTTTATAAGTGAATTGAGAAAGTGTTTTTTTATTTTTCATACTCAAATAATAGCATAACACTTCCCTTTTACAAAAAATTTTGACTTTTTGGTGACTCTTTTTATTATTGATTTAGGTATTACTTAAAGAAAGCACGTATATGCTAGCATTACTTGAAACATCTACAACTCCCACTCTCACTTGAGGGATTTTGTAGTTTACTAGCAGTAATTTCTATAATCTCTCAGCCTTATGAGAGATTTTTTTATATATTAAATTTGAGAGAATGAATTATCCAGTTGAACTTAAAAGACACTGACTTGCACATGTTATGGCTCAAGCAGTACAAGAAAACTTTCCAGAAGTAAAAATAGCAACTGGTCCATATACAGATGATGGATTTTATTATGATTTTGATTTTGCTAGTGAGGAAATATCTGATAAAGATTTCAAAAAAATTGAAAAATCAATGAAAAAGATTGTTTCGCAAAATCAAAATTTTGTAATGTTTGAAGTAAGCTATGAAGAAGCAAAAGAAATTTTATTCCAGATGTGAGAGGAATTTAAGATTGAGCTTGTTGAAAGACTTGAATCTGGTGAATTTAAAAACAAGGAAAAAATCACGGGAAGAATATCATTTTATCTCAATGTTTGAAAATGAAAATCTACGGAAAAAAATAGTGCAACACAAGCATTTTTGAAAGAAAAATGATTTTTTGCTTTTGAGGATATGGATGGAGATCAGGTGAAAAATCTTAAATTCATTGATATGTGTACTGGTCCTCATGTTGAAAGTACAGCAAATTTAGATGCAAATAGTTTTAAGTTAGCGAGAATTGCTTGAGCGTATTGGCTTTGAAATTCAGAAAATATACAACTTACAAGGATATACGCTTTTGCATTTGAAAATAAAGAGCAACTTGATAAACATTTGCACATGTTAGAAGAGGCAAAAAAAAGAGATCATAGAATTCTTGGTAAAAAATTAAAACTCTTTACTACTTCTGACCTTGTGTGATCTTGACTTCCACTGATGCAACCAAAAGGAATGATTATTCGAAAAGCAATTGAAGATTATTTATGGGATCTTCATAAAAATAGATGATATGATCGAGTTTGGACTCCACATCTTGCAAAAGAAGAACTCTATCAAACATCCTGACATGCTGGGAAATATCTAGAAGATATGTTTTCTGTATATGGTTGAACGAGCAAGGAAAATTTCTTTCTGAAACCTATGAATTGCCCTCATCATATGCAAATCTTTGCTGACAATCAGTTTTCATATAGAGATATGCCAATACGTTATTTTGAACCAGCAACAGTCTACAGAGATGAAAAAACAGGACAACTCTCAGGTTTAACTCGAGTACGATCTATTACACAAGACGACGGACATCTCTTCTGTAGAGTCTCACAAATTCAAGAAGAAGTGGGTGCTATTGTTGAAATTGTAAAAGAATTTTATAAAACATTTGGACTACTCGAAGGATATTGGGTATCACTTTCAGTTCGAGATCCTGAAACTCCTGAAAAATATATTGGTTGAAATGATGTTTGGGAAATAGCGGAAAAATCACTGGAAGAAGCTGCAAAAGCACAGGGGCTTAACTATAGAGAAATGCCTGGAGAAGCAGCATTTTATGGTCCAAAACTTGATTTTATGTTCCAAGATGCTATAGGACGAGAATGGCAACTTGCAACAATTCAATGTGATTTTAATCAACCAAATAGATTTGAACTTAGTTTTAAAAATGAAGATAATGAAGACGAACAACCTGTTGTAATTCACAGAGCTATATCTGGGTCACTTGAGAGGTTTATGGGAATTATGATTGAGCACTTTGCTGGGACATTCCCACTTTGGCTTGCTCCTGAACAAGTACGACTCGTTCCCGTTGCAGAAAACTTTGCTGATTATGCTTTTGACGTAAAGAAAAAACTTGAAGCTCAGTGAGTGAGAGTTACAGTTGATGCTTCTACAGATAGTCTGAATAAAAAAGTAAGAAATGCGGAACAAATGCATGTAAACTATATTTTAGTAGTAGGTGAAGAAGAAGTAAAAAATAGCTCTGTGGCTGTCAGAAATTATAAGACAAAAGAACAAAGTGTTATGAAAATAGAAGGATTTACTGAAATGCTAGAAAGTGAGATTATTGAGAAGAAGTTATAAAAATATAGAACTAAAAAGTTTATTGATACTGGAATATTTTTTGCTAATTACTCATATACTCTTATCGTATATATTATTCTAGTATTCATTTTAGCATTTAATATATTTTAGTATGGCGCTTGATAATCACATAGAAGATAAACAAGATACACAGACAGAGCTTATGAACTTATGAGCAGTTTGATTATGGCTAGAAATTTGCAATGCTGCTATAAAAAAATCCTTAGAAATACAAACATCATTTGTAGAAGAATCAAAAACACTTGCTTTACAAACTACAAGAGCTATGCAAGATAATGCCAGAACAGCTTGTAATGTTCTTTCTCATTCTCGTATTCCAGAAGTAGCTCATTATGCAAAAGTTACAGAATCATATATATTTAATACTCATAAAAGAAAATTTGAAATACCAAATGCTAAAAGTTTAGAGCGAGTTAATTTTCATCCACTTGCAGATATAATTCATGTGACTCCAGAACTAATAAATCCAAACATTAGACCAAAACTTGTTATTCCAGCTGCAAGTAGTCATGATGAGATGTTGGCTCAAGATACATCGGCTGCTATGACTCGTTATGAAACAGATCATCATGTACTCGCAAGGAAGTCTTGAGAAGATCTTGATTCTGGAATTGACAGTACTATGAATGCTGAAATAGGAATGATGGTCGAAGCACTTAAACTCATGAATGAGAAATATCCCGACGGCTTTGATGTACTTGCTATTTGTGAAGGGACACAAGTTGGTTTTATTGCATCAATGGTATGTTTAGAGGAATACTGATTTGCTCCTAGAAATTTTGTTTGAATTGCGGCAGCTACGTTTCCAGATGCATATCCATCTGAAGTTTCTACATCTTCCAGAGAAGTTTCAAATAAGGATGTAGATTCTTTATCAGTAAATCTTCCATCTTGAGTTAGAGTTATTCCAGCAGAGATTAATATACTTAATTTTCTTGGTCAAAGTTTTCAAGCAAATGCAAAAAGAGCACTAGAATTATATACTAAATGACTCCATGACGAAGATCTTACAAGAAAAGGAATTCACCAAAACCATCTTATGATGAATGGAAGAAGTTTTACATCTGCAAGTTTTTTAGGGACAGAAGATGAACTAGGAAAAAAAGATAGATATTTTACTGATCCAGAACTTCAAAAGGGCTACTGAATATTTAATGGTAAAAAGTATCCAATCAAAAATTATAATACTTGAAAATATATTACTGTGGGATGAGATAATGATGAAATAGCTCCTCCAAAACAAGGAGATGCTATATTAGAAGAACTTGATGCAGAAGTAAGATGAAATCCTATAAGAGTTACAGGAGGACATTATTCCACATTTACTTGATCAAATTGGAGAAAATTATGATATCCATGAATTGTTCAACAAACTGACTGAGTGACGCTTGATCCTGCTATATTTAAAGAAGATATAATCTTTGCTGCTTAGTTTAAAACTATAGTTTTCACCTCATCATATTTAAATCACTTGGAAATTAATTTCTGAGTGATTTTTTGTTTTCCTTCTCTCGAATTCAATAGTTCAGGCTTACTTGAGATTATTTTGTCATATTCTCTTCGTATATTTTCTCACTCTCCTACTGGAAAGTACTCACTGAGAAGTCATTCTAGTATTTCCCTATCTGCTGAGGTTTCTCAAAGATTATAAAAAATATAACTTCGACTCTTCCCTCTTGTTGCGAAATTTTGTATTTTTTTACGAAGCCATATCTCATCCAAAATACTTTCTCCTGATTCGATCATTGGTTCTAAATATTTCTCAACTTTTTCACTGGGAAAAAGCTTCTCTCTCATTTTTTGTCTGATATATCGAAAGTTTTTATTTCGAAATAGGTAATTATCTATCTTAGCTTTTATGATTTCATCTTCTTGCAAGAGATGTTCAATGTCTTTAAAAATCACATCAGCATCTTCCCTCTCTCCTTTTTCATAGAGTTTTTGGAGGAGACGACCATTACTTGGGTAATATCTAAAATAATACCACAAAGAGTAATCTTTGAGTCGCTGAGAAGTGTATTTTGTGTTATTCATAAAAGTATTGAAATTTAATATGAGTCCCTATACTTATAAATAAGTATATTTATATTTTTCTAAGTCAAAATTTTATGAAAATAGAACCTCTCTTTGATAGAGTTGTGCTCAGAGCTATTGAAGCTGAAAGCATAACAAATTCAGGAATATATATTCCTGATAGTAGTTCAAAAGAAAGACCCTTTATCTATGAAGTTATAGCTGTGTGACCTGGAAAAAAAGACCGAGATATGTCGAGTGTTTCTGTGGGAGACAAGGTCTTAGCTGGACAGTTTTCTGGTGATGAAGTGAAACTATGAAATGATGAATACAAAGTTGTAGCGATTGAATATATTTTATGAAAAGTAATATAATTATGAAAAAACTATTTACCTCAGATAATTGTGTGAATTGTGTTGCTGCAAAAAAAACTATTTCAGACAAAGGACTTGATATAGAAATAATTCATATTGATCCAATGACGAGATGAGGTAGGGATTTACAAATGCAATATAGAGTTATGGGAGTACCAACTCTTATAACATTTGAAAATGATGAAGAAGTTTCAAGACAAGTTGGAGTTATTGATTTTACTAATATATAATTTATATGCCGAAAGAAATTAAATTTTGAGATGATGCCCGTTCAGCAATGTTTGCTGGGATTGAGCAAGTAGCAAAAACAGTAACAGTGACAATGTGACCAAGAGGTCGAAATGTCGTGTTTGATAGAGGATATGGTGCTCCACAGGTAACGAATGATGGAGCGACTATAGCAAAAGAAATAGAACTCCAAGATACGTTTGAAAATATGGGAGCAGAACTTATAAAAGAAGCAGCAGAAAGAACAAATACTCTTGCATGAGATGGAACAACAACTGCGACACTCCTCACATACGCTTTGGCAAAAGAATGACTCAGTAAAATAAAGTCTTGAGTTAATTCAGTAGAACTTAAAAATGGTATGAGGTTTGCAGGAGAACTGGTTTGAAAAGAACTGACGAAAAATGCTAAACTTATTAGTACTCAAGAAGAAATTTCTCAAGTGGCAACTATTTCTGCGCAAGATGCTGAAGTAGGACAAATTATTGCAACAGCTATGCAAAAAGTATGAAATGATGGAGTTATTACGGTTGAGGAATGACAGACTTTTGATATGGAGGTTGAGATAACGGAATGAATGCAGTTTGACCAATGATATATGAGTCCCTATATGGTCTCTAATATGGATAAAATGAGTTCTGAGATAGCTGACGCTCCAATACTCATTACCGATAAGAAGATATCTAATATGAAGGAAATACTGCCTCTTTTAGAACAACTTGTGAATTCAGGAAAAAAAGAGCTTGTTATTATTGCCGAAGATATAGATGGAGAAGCACTTACCACTATCATACTCAATAAACTCAAGGGGGTTTTAAATGTACTTGGTATTAAAGCTCCAGGATTTTGAGAAAAGAAAAAAGAAAACCTGAAAGATATTGCTATTCTTACTGGCTGAACGGTTATTGCAGAAGAGCTTTGAATGAAATTAGAAAATGTATCGCTTGAACATTTAGGGAGTGCAAAGAATGTTATTGCAACTCAATCTATCACTACGATTATTTCATGAGCATGAGATAGTGAAGAGATAGCTTCAAGAGTAAATGAACTCAAAAATCAATACCAAACGACACAAAGTACATATGATAAAGAAAAACTTGCAGAAAGAATAGCAAGACTTGCAGGATGAGTTGCTGTAATCAAAGTTGGAGCAGCAAGTGAGGTCGAAATGAAAGAAAAAAAGCTTAGAATAGAAGATGCACTCAACGCTACAAGAGCTGCTGTAGCAGAATGAGTTGTTGCTGGATGATGAATTGCCTTACTTCGAGCATCAAAAGTACTTGAATGACTCGACCTATGAAGTGTAGATAAAAATATCTGAGCTGAAATAGTGAGAGAAGCTCTTTCTTATCCATTGAAACAAATAGTTCGAAACTCTGGTCGAGATGAAAACCTTGTTCTTAAAGAATTATTGAGTCAATCAGATATTAATTATTGATATGATGCTGCAAAAGAAGAATTTACAGATATGTTAGAAGCTGGAATTATTGATCCCAAAAAAGTTGAAAGAATTGCTTTACAAGAAGCTATTTCTCTTGCTTGAATGTTTCTCACAACAGAATCTGCGATTGCTGATATTCCTAAAAAAACAGATGAAAATTGAGAAATCCCGAATATGTGATGAATGTGAGGTATGCCGTGAATGGGAATGATGTAAGGTATTTTTTAAAAGCTCTGATATTTTCAGAGCTTTTTTGTATTAATTGACAGTTTATGATAGTATCATTAATAATATACATTCAAGTATTCTTATTATGTGAATAGAACAGTGTAACATACCTAGTAATACATTTTCCTGACTTGATATACAACTTCCTCAAGAACTAAAAAATGAAGTAATACAAGAAACTCATAATGAACTTATAGAATGTTCAGTTGATAGTTTTATTGAGGGTTTAGGTATAACTGGATGAAACGATGTATTTACAAGTATATTTCGAGATACTCTGAGAAGGAATTTAATAGAAGAATGAAAATTATATTCAAAATTAGATGAGGCCTATATTTATAAAACGATCTGAGATTCTCTCACTGAGTTTGAATGAAATGGTTGATTAGAATATGATAATCTGAAACAAGATATTTCTCAATCATATATAGTAATAAACTGAGTTTCTATAAATTTTAACGAACTATTTTTAAATTATGCTCCAAGAGAGGTTTGAAGACCAGTTTCACGTGCAGAAATTCAAAATAACATCATTCCAAGTTGGGATTGACTCGAACCAGAAGGTTGATTTCAAAGAGATGAAAATAGTGAATGAAAGAATCTCAGTGACTTGATCGAAGAAGTCTGACTTTGAAGAGATTTTATAATGTTTTTTTTGTATGAATTAAAGTTTATGGAATTAGATTCCCAGCAATTGAAAGATGTTGGTTTACTCGTGAGATATATCGCTGAGGCAGAATCTTGGGGCTGATATAATAGATCTCATGATGATTGATTTCCTGGTTCTGGTTGATATTTTGAATATCAAAAAAATGATTGAAAAAAATGATGGGAAAGATTAAATTCAGAAGAAAAATATGAATCTTTAGAAAGTGAACCTGATGTAAAAGATAATAAGGTGAGAGAGGTTTGGTTACAAAGTTCATATGATCAAGCTTTGAAAAGATTACCAGAGTCTACTCGAAAGTCTGATGAAAAGTTACAGCAGGAATTTGATAATATTTGAAATCCAGAAAAACAAGATATGGCAAGTCTTTCAGCTGTACAACAAATAAAAATTCTTCTATCTGATTTATATTTTTCTCCAAATGGAAAAGAATTATTTGAAAAACTATTTTCATGAGATAAAACTGCTATAATAGATATTTATACACAACTGCATCATACAGATTTTTCTAATCAAGACACTGCACGATTAGTAATGAGATTGAATAAAGAACTTTTATGAATTTATCCAAGACCAGTATCACGTCCAGATAATTTATGAAATGATGTTATGGCTGAAAATAATTAAATAAAGCTCACGTTTGCAATTCTTCCCTTCTTCCCTACAATCTCTCTCAATTATTATTAAGAGAGATTTTTTATGAAAAAAGGAGAAATTTTAGAAAATATTGTAGTTGAGAAACTCGTTTTCTGAGGAAAAGGTTTTGTAAGACTCGAAGATGGAAAAGTTGCATTTATCACTGGATGAGCCGTTCCTGGTGCAAAAGTGAATATGAAAATCATAAAAAAAAGAAAGGATTTTTATGAAGCTCAAATAACCGAAGTTATAGAAAAATCTCCTCTGGAAACCGAAAACTATGATTTGTTTCCTGGAGCTCCTTGGATGAATATTTCTTATGACGCTCAACTTCAAATAAAACAAACTCAGATTGAAGAATCTATGTTTCATATTAAAAAACTTCAGGAAGATATTACCTTTCTTCCCATTATCCCAGCTCCTGAGCAATTTGGATATAGAAACAAAATTGAATTTTCATTTTGAAAATATATTTCTCATAGAGATGATATCAGACAAGAGTTTAATGTCGGGTTTCATAAAAGATGAGAATTCTCAAAGGTTGAAGATTATGACACTTGTTTACTTATTGATGCAGAACAAAATAAGATTTATGCTGAAGTAAAACAATTTTGTAAAGATTCAGGTCTTCCTGTATATGACCAAAAAATGTGAACATGATTTTGGAGACATTTTATGATGAGAAAAATGCATTTTTCTTGAGAAATACTCTTAGTTTTATCTATTTATCCAGACTATTTCAATGCTAATGAAAGTGAATGATTTGATAAAATACAAGAATTACAAAAAATTAAAAACTTTTTGATCAATCTATCTGAAAAATATATAGGAATAAAATCAGTTTATATTACACATAACTGAAAAAAAGCTGATATACTTATTTGAGATATGGAACTTGTATATGGTGATCTAGTTATTCACGAAACACTTCTTGGTTTAACCTTTGATATTGGACCCAAAAGTTTTTTCCAAACAAATTCTCAGTGAGCTGAAATACTCTATTCTAGAGTAAAAGATTTTTTTACTGATTTCCAAGCTGATCAACAAGTCTGAACGGTACTAGATTTATACGCAGGAACATGAACCATTGGAATGATATTTGCAAATAGTGCTGCAGAGATTATTAGTGTAGAGCTAGTAAAAGAAGCTTCTCAAAGTTGATTGAAAAATGCGGAAAAAAATGGAATAACGAATATGAGTTTTGTAAATGCTAAAGTAGAAGAATTTTTAGACACGTATATTTCACAAGGTAAAAAAGCTGATTTACTTATTATAGATCCACCAAGAGCAGGTATGCATCCTTCTGCTCTACCAAATATACTAAAGTTTTGAACAAAACAAATGATTTATGTGAGCTGTAATCCGGCTACTCTTGCAAGAGATTTAGAGTTTATTCTAAAAAATTCTGATTACTCAATTGAAAAAGTACAAGCTGTTGATATGTTTCCTCATACACACCATATTGAAACCATTGTAAGTCTCGTTAAGATATAAAAAAAAGAAGAAGTATTCAAACTTCTTCTTTTTTTTATATTCCTATTCCGTCTTTTATAGCATTAACTTCGTAGAGTAAATTTTTATCTTTCTTGATAATTTTTTCTAGTTTATTACATGAGTATAAAACTGATGCATGATTTCGACCATTAAATATATTCCCTATTCTTTCATAAGTATAATGCATCTTTGTTTTTAACAAATACATTGAAACTTGTCTTGGAATCATAAATTCTTTTTTTCTATTTTCTCAGAGTATTCCCTCTTTTTCTATTCCAAAATGTTGGCTTACTGCATCGAGAATATCTTCATAACTTTTTATTGAGCTCGTATTTCTAGATTTACCAGAGTTTCTTCCTTCTCAGAGTAAATCAGTAGTAAAGCTCAATTTTTGAAGTTTAGCTGCTATTCGAGTTAAACTTGGAGTATTTCCAGTAAGTTCATATTCTGCAATCATTTGGTTGAGTACTCATTCAAGTTCTCGTACATTTTCTGTTACATTTGCAGCTATGAATTCTGAAACATCTTGAGGAATCATGAATTCTTTTTCTCGAGCTTTTTCTTGAATAATAGCAAGACGAGTTTCAAAATCTGGTTTTCCAATATCTACTGTTATTCCCCATTCAAATCTACTTCTCAGTCTTGGTTCTAGTTCTGTCAGTTCTTTAGGAGCTCTATCTCCAGATATGATGATTTGTTTGTTGCTATCATAAAGTAGGTTGAATATATTGTACAGCTCATTTTGAGTTTGTTCTTTCTTTGATAGAAATTGTACATCATCTATTACAAGTACATCTATTTCTCTGAATTTTTCTCTCATTTTTTCTACATTTCTTTTTTTAACTGCTGTAACATATTCTGTAATAAATTTATCAGCAGTAGTATATGCTACTTTTTTGTCTTTGTACTTTCTTAATATTTCATTTCCTGTTGCTTGAAGTAAGTGTGTTTTTCCAAGTCCAACATCACCATAGATATAGAGAGGATTATAAGACTTCCCTGGGTTTTTAGTAACTGCTTCACAGGCTGAAAAAGCAAGTTGATTATCAGCTCCTACTACAAAATTATTAAGTGTGTATCTTAAATGAGCCCCTGCCTTTTGTTCTATTGGACTTACACTGTTTCTAGATTTTTTATCTGCAATTTTATTTGATTTAGTGATTTCTTTATAAAAATCCTGACAATCGACTGCGTTTGTATTTGATGGATTATCTATTGTTGAGTCAACTACAAAACTTATACTCGTTATCTTTTGTCCAAGTTCTTTTTGGCTTGCTTCAAGTACGAGTGTATTGAACTTAGCTTGAAGATTATCTTTCATGAAACTTGAAACAGTACCATATACAATTGTAGAATCAGTTATTTCTACTATTGAAATTTTTCGGAAATATACTAAGAAGTCTTGTTTTTTTACTGACTCAATAACATGAGTGAGAATATTTTTTAATTTATAGTGCTTTTCCATAATTTTTCGAGATTCGGTTTTCTAGTAAAATAATGTTGATTGATTTCGTTGTTTGGAGAAATCTTAGAACTTAGAATATGTATAAAAGTACTTCGGTCAAAAGAAAAAAAATATTTGACACATTGGGCTGTTCACAAAAATTATACACTATATTTTTTGCTTTGCATAGCTAATTGAATACAATTAACTAATAAACCTTAGTATACTAATTTTTTTATAAATGTTAAAAAATAATTCTCTCTTAGCAATAGTTTATGGAGTACTTTTTTTCTGCATCATTTGAGTTTTTTTTGCTTCAAAATTTCAAAATTGAGATAATACTTTAGTTTTTAAGTATCCAGATACAAATATTGAGTTTGCGTGAGAGGAAATTCCTTTTGACGGGAATAATTTTGATAATAAAGAACGTTTTGATAAAGAATTTTTACTCACCTCAAATAATCTCTATCAATTTTACCTATATGTGAAGAGATACCCTCTTTATATTCCTTATATTGAAAAAGAATTAGAAAAAGCATGAATTCCTGATGATTTTAAGTATCTTCCCATTGCTGAAAGTGCACTTCGTGATGATGTAGTCTCCAGCGCCGGAGCTGGTTGAATATGGCAATTTATGCCAGATACTTGAAAAAGATATTGATTGCGCATAGATGATGAAGTTGATGAAAGGTATCATTTCGAAAAATCTACTGCTGCAGCAGTAGAATATTTGAATGATTTACATGATAAATTTTGAGATTGGGCGCTTGTAGCTGCTGCGTATAATAGATGAGAAAATTGACTTGCGCGTGATTTAAAAAATCAATGAGTTGAGTCATACTATGACCTGTACCTCAATCAGGAAACATCACGATATGTTTTCAGAATAGTTGCTATTAAGTATGTAATGCAGTCTTATATGGATAGAAAAGATACTATAGATACATTCATAGGTGGTGTTCAAGAAATACCTAACACTAAGATTATAGAGGTTCAAGAGGTACCTGACCTTGCTCTTTGGAGTCAAATGAATAATATTAGTTACAAAGATGTGAAAATCCTCAATAGATGGATTATAGGCGATTCACTTTCAAGTTGAAATTGGAATATAACCGTATTAAAATAATTATGATCTATTATTTGAAATTATATTTTTCCCGTTCACTTGATGAAGTTACATCATTGATAGATGATGAGATTTTTCATGGTAGTTTAGAAAAGATTATCGAAGTAACGTATAGTTACAAAGATATATGAGAGTGAAACCTATATAACGAGACTCTTTTTGAAGATTATCTCAAAGTTCCATATTCAAAAAATATGAATTTATCAGTTCTATGAAAAAAATATTCTCATAAAATATATAAACAAATTTGAACAATTGATGATAGTATTAAAAAATTGGAACACCTTAATGTGCTTTCACGTGTAGAGAGTTTAAGGAGAAGTATCTTGATAGATGCCTTGTTATATGTAAGAAATATACTGGAATTATCATCAAAAGCTGTTGTATTTGAAATTGAGAAAGCGTGAGATACTATTTGAATTATAGATTCTCAAAGAAATAGATTACTGCATACTATTGAATCCTTAGAAAAAAAAGCATTTTGACCATTAGTTATGGAAAACTCTGGAGAGTTTTCTCGTTGTTATAATTTTATAGAAAGAAATCATAACCTTCAAAAATCAAAACTCAGCAGAAGTGATGTTATTAAAATGAATAAATTTCTTAAAATTATTAAAAATTCTAGAAAATGTGATTTTACAGAAATCCATGAAGTACCTTCTCCAGAATTGGAGGAGCCATTATTTAATATAGATATACAAAGAAAAGATTATAGGAAAATATTTGATAGTGTATGTGAAATATATAATCTTCCTCAACGAACAGTTCTTTCAAATGCAGGTTCTATTTATGATTGAGATGAATCACTAGAAATACCAAGAAACGAGAATTTTTCTTGTCTCCCACTTGATCGTGTGCTTAAACTTTTAACTCATGAAATTGAGTCTCATTATATTAATCAATATAATTGAAAAAAAATATTATGAAATTTTAGGTGAGCTAAAAATCTACCAAAAGAAGAGTGACTTGCAATGTTTATGGAAAGAATTTATTTAGGCTATACCTATGATACTATAGATACTATCGTTGAATATTTTTTTACAATTCTTGCCTGAGAAATATTAAGCTGAGAAGATTTTCAAGAGTTTATGAGAATCATGGTAACAGAATATAAATGTATGCGGTCTTATGATGTAGCGGTACTTCGTGCTAAAAGAAACTACTCTTTCCATGCTCCTTGAGTACAACATAAAGATGTTGTATATTTCAGAGGACTTACAGAAGTAATTGATTATTTGAAAACCTGATGAGAATTTAAGAAATTATTCCTCTGAAAGGTGTGATTTTTGGATTTAGATAATATGTATGATTTATATCAAAGGTATGAAAAAAAAGAAGAGATTGTATTTCCATTATTCATATCAGATCTTATTAGTTACTATTTTAAGAATTTAGAAAAAAATAATCAATACGAATTCAATATTCAAGAATATAATCTATTTTTGAAGAAAAAATATTGGTTTTTAGATTTAGATTCTTTTAAGATTATTCAACGTCTGACAGAGGATTGGAATAGAATTGATAAATTGTTACAATTCCTTAAAAAAATACTTATAAAATAATTAGTATTATGAAAGTGTTTTAATTTTAAGAACCATTTTTTTAAAAAATAACGTACTATTATAGTTATTATCTGAACTTATGAGTCATTGCTCGATTTCTTTTATTCATATATCTCAAGCCATTATTAGGTTATAATTTTCAGAATTTTTATGAATTAAATTTATAACATTTTTGTATCACTTATTATAAACTAAATCCTTTAAGTAGAAATCACTACTTCAAAAACTACAATATCTATGGAATCGATTATAGTATTTTTTTGATTGTTCTAGATTAAATCATTTGCACTGCAAAATTTGGAAAATACTATTTATTTTTTCATCCTCAGTGACATCTTTTAGGAGTATTTCAAAACAAGCATTATAATATGGAATAAATTTTCATATATTAGTTATTTTATTCCCATAGAGATATTCGTTGTAAATAGCTATTCCCTCTTCTAACTGGTAATAATTTGAAAATCAATATTTAAATCATAGATTTTTTTCTCCATTAAATGATCGAAAGAAATGAGTTGTTTCATGAAAAAATATGGTGATGATAGTTCTAATAGTATAGAATCTTTTTTTTGGGATGAGTATTGTTCCTCATCTATGAATAAGATTTGGAAATTTTCCAAACTCAAATTTTAGTTCTGGACATATACTCTGTGCATAGAGTATTAAATCTAAAAGAGTAGAATATGAGTATTTTTCTTCATAATATTGGCATGAAGTTATGGGGTTATTCTTTCAAATATCTTTTTTCGTAACTCAAAAAAAAGCAAGATTATAATAATCCATATTTCCTCTTTCTGATGCATAGATATCTGGTTCAACCTTTTTAGCTTCTATATCAAATCTTTCTCGTAAAAATTGAATTTTTAGAAGCACAGAATTTATTTCAGAATGTATAATAGCTGAGTCTTTCTCTGATAATTTTTCTCAATATGTTTGTTTTTGTAGTTTGAGAATATTTCTTTCCTTTTTTCTTAATTTTTGGAAATATTCAAGTTTATAAGACATCACATCTCATCTAAATTTATTTCAAAATATCGTTGTATTTATAAGTTCTCAGTCATTTTCTTCAATTCTTCAATTGATTGCAATTTGGTTTTGTGAAAGTTTTTCTAGTAATTCTTGTAAATTCATCTATTAAATATCTAATTTAAATAATTTTTCTAACATTATTTTTCAAGGATTTCGTGTTGATAGTTCTCTATATCCTCATATTCATGGAGAGGCATTTACTTCTAAAATAATTCAATTTCCATTTCCTAAATCTTTTGAGGGATCTTTTAGTATCATATCAACGGCACAAATTCAAAGTCCGAACTCTTTTGCTATTTCTATTCAAATATTTTTTGTTTTTTGAGTAATAATATCTGTTACATCAATCATAGATCAACCAGTTCCAAGATTACTATTTCATCGTAGTTGCACGTGTTCTCACTGATCAGGGATGCTTGTAAGTAATGTATCACTCTTTTCTAGGTATCAGAGTGTTTCGGCATCGATTTCGATTTCTGTGAGATAATTATTATATCAGACTCCTCTTTCAGGTCTTTTATTCTTTTTTACAATAAGTTCTTCGATATTTTTTTCTCCATCTCAGGTAATATGTGCCGGTACTCTATTTATTGCTACTACTACTTCTCATAATATAACAACAAGTCGAACTTCATCTCATTCAGCTTGTTCTTGAACTATCATAGTATCATAGATTTCAAATGACGTGTTGAGTTTTTCTGACAGTTCTGAAAAATTATGTATATGCATCATTACTCAATTTCCATGTCATTCATCCAGGGGTTTAATGACAAGTGGATAATGAAATCATTTTAGATTTTTTTCACTTAAATTCGATAATTCATTTTTTTTAATATAGATAGATTTTGCAATAGGAGCTTCTATTCTTTCTAGCATATCATAGCTCAGTCCTTTATCCATACATATCTTAAAACCAAGAGCTGTATTTTTTCAAAAATCTGTACTTTTGAAGAGTATTGATTTTTTGTTATCTGAAACGATATAGAGATTTTTATCCTTATTTATTATTTCAGTCTCTAATCATAGTAAGGCAGCTTCTTCAACTATAACTTGAGAACTGATTGACCAATATGATAATGGAAGACTCATGGAATTTTAATTTTAGAAATTATTATAATTATAATACATAAAAAACATTATTTTACAAAGCTACATAATACTTGTATAATAATGTAGATATGTTTTAAATAATATACTATAGTAAATATGAATGAATTAAGACAAGAAGATTTCTTGGAAAATATAAGTCTAGAACTCGCTGATATTTTAGACTCAAAAAACAATCCATGATTAGATAGTATTATCGAATTAACGTATTGATATAAGAGTCTAGATAATTGAAAATATTTCAATATGACTCTCTTTGGTAAATACTGTTGAATAGAAATAGTAGATGGAGTATTAGTTATGAAATCATCTCAAAAAACAGTAAGTCCAGAAGAAACAATTTCAATTTTTAAATCAAAGTCAGATGGTAATATCACAGCCCTTGAAGAAATTAAAATAACACTTCGATGAAAAAATGATATTGATGATATCACACAAAGGGATTCAATAATTGCGGCGCTTGAATATAATATTAGTTGTATAAAATATGCACAAAATAGTATTGAATTTGAGCTTGAAAAAGTTTGATTTGAATTTAAATGAAGAAGAGAGGATAGTAAAAAGAGAAGTCAACGAAGCATTCGAATTAAAATTATATGGATGAAAAATTATAGAAAATAGAGAAGAATCTAAATTTTCAGTAGAATTTTTATGGAGCAAAATAAAAGAGTATGAAGAAGCTCCAACAGAAGCAGCTAAAACAGCTTTAGTAGAATGAGAACCAGATAGAGTTTTAAATCTTGATGAAATAGCGAGATTAAAAGGTTATATACGAAAAATTCAAGATGAAGTAGAAGAAACGCATTGATTGACAGTTCAAGAATCTTCGGAGAAGGATAAGTCAATAACGCATGTTTTTTTAGATTCTATCAAGAAGGTAAATATTTCTCGTGACGATACAATTTGAATATTTAATGATATCTTACAATTTTTAGGGCTTTCTCAAAGAGCGAGAGTTGGTATAAATGGTGAAGTTCAGTCAATATATGATTCTCCTACTGAATTAGTCATCCCTGATACAAAAGAATTTGAATCTCTCTGAGCTGGAAGAGTTTTAAATTTGATTATTCATGAGATTTTATGTCATTATATCAATCAAAAAAATCATGAAGAAAATAATTGAAAGCTGAGATTTAATTTAAATGTACCGAAGGAAGAAGGATTGGCCATTTTATGAGAAAAATGACATGCTGGAAAATGATTTGAATGAAAAGATCTCATTTCTGCTCCATTCGCTCGAATTTTAGCAGGAGAAATTTTAGTTCCTGAAGAATTTCGAGATTTCGTAGATCTCTTTTCACAAATTTCTGAACGTAAAGGCTCGGTAGATGTACTTATTAATAGACATAAAAGGAATCAAGAAACAGAAGTAAAATGAGTTCAACATAAAGATGTTGCTTATATACGATGACTTATAGCTAATCTTAGTTATTTAAAAGAATGATGAGATATTGAAAATCTGTTCGTTTGAAAGGTATGATTAGATGCTATAAAAAATTGAGAATATTCATTTGATAATGAGAATATGCTATTTCCTTTTTTAATCACTGATGTATTTTTGTTTTTTCTTCTTACTCAAAAAGAAGGTTTAAAATTTACTCATAGAGATTTCATTAGATATTTAGAAAGTAAATATGGAAGTATTATCAAAAAAGAAAGCTTTGCAAAAGTAACAAAACTGCTCTGAAGAAAACAATTATTAGAGTTATTTACAATACTCAAACCTCTTTCAAATGCAATTGCCCAATCTTGAGTTGATGCTTCAATATGAGAAAATATATCCAGAGTTCACAAAGTTCTTGATAAAAGTAAAGCATAATTTCATTTTTACATTAATTTCTATATACTTCCAATCGTGAGAGCAGGTATCTACGCAGAGTAATCTGTGAGGAAAGTCTGGACATCATGAAAACAGCTCTAAAGCTAACGGCTTTGAGGCAAGAATAATTCATAAAACTTGTCGACGGAAAGTGCCACAGAGACAATACTTGTCTTGCTTGCAAGACCAAAGGTGAAAAGATATTTGGTGTGAGTAATCGCTACAGATATACCATACTGGCAACAGTATGAGTTTGGTAAACCCAGAGTGATGCAATGGGAATGGTTGTGTGAAATGTTACAGTTTTCTATTGCGTTGAAACACAATACCCAGCTAGAGCGCGTCAGTGATGATGCGTCGAGATAGATTGATACCGAAGTACAAAATCCGGCTTATTACTCTCACATTTTTCTTGAAAATATCAAATAATCCCTATACTATGTGGGATTATTTTTTTATATAATAAACTCGTGAAATTAGTATTTACTGGAATACAATGATGTGGTAAAGGAACACAGGCTCGCTTACTTGTTGAAAAACATGGTTTTAAACTCCTTGAAATGTGAGGTGAGTTTCGAAGAGTTATTGCTTCAGGAAGTGAACTTGGGAAAAAAATTCAAAAATTGTACGATGCATGAGATCAAATAACAGCAGAACTATGAGTTGCAGTAATGGAAGATGCAGTTCAAAATATAATTGATAATCATAATAATGAAAATGTGATTTTTGATGCATTTATTCGAAATGATTGGAACTTAGAAATATTTAATCGATTACTTCCAGAATATCAGGTGATACTTTTTCAACTGTCTGAAGAAAAATCAAAACAAAGACTCTTAGGTCGAATGTTTAATCCAAAAACTTGAGAAACATTTATGACTGGTATGACTCATGACCCTAAAACCTGAGATGAACTTATTCAAAGAGCTGATGATAATGAGGAAGGTATCCTTAAAAGAATTGACCTATACAACGATGTTACTCTCCCAATTGTAAGAATCCAAAGACAACAGTGAAAGGTTTTAGAAGTAAATGCCGATCAATCAGTTGAAGAAGTTTTTGCAGAACTAGAAAAAAAATTAGAACTTAAATAATATATTATGATTTGAAATGTAGAAACAAGAGAAGTTAATCCTTTGGATTGAATGAGACTAGCATGAAAACCAAACGCAGGAAAGAAATGAGTCAGAGAAAACTTGAAAAGAAGGAGGGAAAATAGTGAATTCGAAGATATAGTTACAATTTCTGAAACAACTCAAATTAATGCAAGAAATATACTTGAGTTATAATCCCTATTATAGATTTACTCAAAATATATACCCCACGAGTGCTGTGAGTCACATAGCTATTGTTCCCCAAAAAGTAATCCTTACGATTGCTTTTTTCATATTTGCTCATCCTGCTTTTGCTGAAATTGCTCAGAGTAGTGCTAAAAATAGTATTGAAGCAATATAGAGTGAATATTCCATAGATGATACTGGAAGTAGGAGCACAACAAGAAACGGCAGAATACCTCACACAGTAAATGAAAGACCCGAGGCCATAGCTGCTTGAAGTGGATTAGCCTTTGATACTTCGTTAATACCAAGTTCGTCTCTCATGTGAGCTGCAAGGGCATCTTTTTGAGTGAGTTCATGAGCCACTAATTGTGCAGTTTCTTTTTTTAGACCACGTTCTTCATATATTTTAGCAAGCATTTGTAGTTCTAGTTCTGGCATCTCTAAGAGTTCTTGTTTTTCCCGTTCGATATCTCACGTTTCTATATCTGTTTGTGAACTTACAGATACATATTCTCAGGCAGCCATAGAGAGTGCACCAGCAACTAATCAAGCAAGCGTTGCGAGAATGATAGGTTCTCTAATATCACTTGCAGCAGCGACTCCAATAGCAAGACTTGCCGTTGAGAGGATTCCATCATTGGCTCATAATACTGCAGCTCTCAGCCAATTTGTTCTATTTATATAATGTGTATCAAGATAATTATCGAGATGAATCTCAGTATCTTTTGTTTCTTTCATATGAATTTTGATTTTAAGTATTTTTCAATAATACTTTTTTTTTGTGTATTGTAAATACTGTAAATTCTAAAATTATTTTCTTTATAAGACAGTTGATTTTTCTGAGTATTTCAATACTATTTGAACGAAAATATTTAATTAGACATAGACAAATATGAAAGTAAAAGCAGCAGTAGCATGGGAAGCCGGAAAACCTTTAAGTATAGAAATCGTAGACCTTGAAGGTCCAAAATCAGGAGAAGTACTCGTACGAATGAAATCAACCGGTGTCTGTCATACAGATGCTTTTACTCTTTCAGGTGATGATCCTGAAGGAATATTTCCTTGTATTTTAGGCCATGAAGGTGGATGAATTGTAGAAGAAATTGGTTATTGAGTGACCAGTGTTGCGGTTGGAGATCATGTCATTCCACTCTATACTCCTGAATGTCGTGAATGTAAATTTTGTCTTTCTGGAAAAACAAATCTCTGTCAAAAAATAAGAGAAACTCAAGGAAAAGGTCTTATGCCAGATGGAACTACTCGATTTTCAAAAGATGGTCAACCTATTTATCATTACATGGGGACTTCTACCTTTGCTGAGTATTCTGTTATTCCTGAAATTGCCTTAGCTAAGATTAATAAAGATGCAGACTTAGAAAAAGTTTGTTTGCTATGATGTGGAGTAACAACATGAATTGGTGCGGTACTTAAAACGGCAAATGTAGAAGCTTGAAGCAGTGTTGCAGTTTTTGGTCTTGGATGAATTGGACTATCAGTGATTCAAGGAGCGAAAATGGCAGGAGCAACAACTATTATTGGAATTGACCTCAATGAAGATAAGTTTGAAATGGCAAAAAAATTAGGAGCGACTCACTGTATAAATCCAAAGAACTATGAAAAACCGATTCAAGAAGTTATTATAGAAATGACAGATGGAGGAGTAGATTATTCATTTGAATGTATTTGAAATGTACATGTGATGCGTTCAGCTCTTGAATGTTGTCATAAGGGATGGGGTGAATCAATCATTATTGGAGTTGCTTGAGCTGGTCAAGAAATTTCAACCAGACCATTTCAACTTGTCACTGGAAGAGTTTGGAAAGGAAGTGCTTTTGGAGGAATAAAAGGTCGAACGGAGCTTCCAGGTTTAGTTGAAAAATACCAGTCAGGAGAAATTAATCTCGATGACATGGTAACTTTTACTATGCCACTTGAGGATATTAATAAAGCTTTTGATTTGATGCACGCAGGAAAATCAATTCGAACAGTCATTAATTACTAATCAAAATAGTTTTGAAACGTATAAAATCAATAAAACATTTTGACTGAGAAATTCAGTATTTTGAACATGATTCAACGAGTACAAAAACATCTATGAAATTTTCAGTTTTTATTCCTCAAGGAAATTCAATTCCAGATTCAGCCTTAATTTGGCTTTCTGGCTTAACCTGTAATGAAGAAAACTTTATATCAAAATCTGGATTTGGTTCACATCTTGCTGCAACGAAAACTATGATTATTTGTCCAGATACTTCTCCGAGATGATTAGATCTCTCGTGAGAGCACGAAAGTTATGATTTTGGATCTGGAGCATGATTTTATCTTAATGCAACTACTTCAAATTATGCATTGAATTACAATATGTATGATTATATTAATACTGAAATTTATACTCTCTTAGTTAAATATTTTAAGGTTCCTGAGAGTAAGATTTCAATTTTTGGACATTCAATGTGAGGTCATGGAGCTCTGACTATTGGACTCAAGAATCTAGAAAAATATCAATCAATCTCTGCATTTTCTCCAATAGTTAATCCAGTAAAAGCTCCTTGGGGGAAAAAAGCATTTACATGATACCTATGAGAAGATGAATGAACTTGGAAAAATTATGATGCAGTTGAATTAATTAATGCTTGAAAAAAGCATAAAAACCCTATTCTTATCGACCAAGGAAGTGCTGATGACTTCTTAGAACAAGAACTACTCACAGAGAATATTGTTGAGGCAACTCACAATTCTGATCAAATTTTGGAGCTTCATTATAGAGAGTGATATGATCATAGTTATTACTTCATTTCTACTTTTCTCTGAACTCATATTTCTTTTCATTTACAATATCTTAAATAATATCTATGTACGCTTTCCAACTCGGTCGAGAATTTAAATTGTCACTCGCTGAAATATTTGCAGTATTCCCTCAATCTCGAATTGAATACGCTGATAAAAATATCTGTATTATAGATATAGAATCTAAACAAAAGCTCCTGAATCAACTAGAATATATGTGAGGAACGATTAAAGTCATCGAACTCTTCCCTGCCTACAAGTGAAAACCAGTAGAATCAATCATTGATATTGCCAGAGAGGGAGAATGAAAATTTAGATTCGGTCTTTCTTTTTTATGAAGTGATAGTTCACTCAAAACTCTGCTCATGCAGGCAAAAAAAATGCTGAAAGAAGAAAATATATCTGGAAGATTTGTGAATAAAAATTTTCAAAATTTATCAAGTGCACAAATAATTGGAGAGTGACTTGTAGAAAGAGGAGCTGATTTTACTATTATTTCTGCTGGGAAGCTTGAATATTTTGGAAAAACTATTTGGGTACAAGACATAGAAAACTATTCTAAAAGAGATTACGGAAAAGCACGAGACATGATAGTCGGGATGCTCCCACCAAAACTTGCTCAAATGATGATTAATATTTCAGTTTCGGTATTTAGCTCAAAAAATAAAAGTACACCAGCAGTCTATGATCCATTTTGTGGACTAGGAACGGTTCTGATTGAATCAATCCTTATGCAAAACTCAGTGGTGTATGGAAGTGATATTTCTCCAGAAAATATTGATAAAACGAAAGAAAATTTGAATTATGCTCGAAAGAATTTTAAAAATTCTGTTAAAACAGCAGAAGCTATAGTTCTTGACGCAAAATGAATTTCAAGTAGCCCTTATCTTAAAAAATCTGATGTCATCGTAACAGAATGATATCTCGGGCAAGTATTTCAAAAATATTCCGTTACTGAGAAGAAAATAGAAGAGGAAAAAGTACATCTTTTAGAAATGTACACAAAATTCTTTGATGGACTTTCACGAGCTAATTATTCAGGTATTATTGTAATTTCTTTCCCATTTTGGGAAGTTCGAGGAAAGTATGTATATTTAAATGAAATCTATGAACTGATAAAAAAATATACGAAGAATCTTCCTCTACTCCCCTCTCATGATGAAATAAAACATACTCGTTCTTGAAGTCTTCTGTATAAAAGACCTGACCAAATAGTGGGACGAGAGATATTTAAGTTGAAAATGAAGAAATAATAGGGTAAAATATAGATATATTATTTTTGAAATATTTTTATGCATCTAGATTCTACAATTCTTACTTGATGAGATGATCATAATAAAGAGATGACTGAAGAGTTTTCTTGGTCAGATCATGGAGATATTATTCGAAAAATTGGTCCTGACCAAAAATACATCACTTTCTTGAATTCAAGATGAGAAGAAGTCAAAATCTCACTTTTGGATCTTGATAATATCTGAAATTTAAATGATGACGAAATTTCTGAAATGCTCCGTATTATTCTAGGTATTTCTATTCAAAGTGTTGATTGACTGAAGAAGGTGAATATCTTAGCTCAAAAGGCATTTATTTATCTGAAAAATGAACTACTTTATACAGATAAGGAATTACGTGGAATATGAAATATTCACTTCAATAACTCTTCTGAAATTATAAATTTTTTTAGAAATACAAAATTAGCACATTGATTACAAAAGTGTATGTTATCAAAAATATGACTTTTGCTGCATGAATGAATTGGCCATGATGTTGAGGAAAAAAGAAATAAAACCATTGACGTACTAGAAAATAAAGTTGTAAAAAACTTAGAAGATCTCGCGAAAGAATCATCACTTTGATTTGAAAATGTATCAGCAATAGAACAATTTAGAGAAGAATGAAAAACAACTTTTAATGGGTCTATTTATGTTGAAAATTTAAATTCTCAGGCAAGAAAAATAAATTTTACAGTTGAGATTCGTGAAAAATCACTTGAATCATCAATTTCAAAGGCATTGAGAGAAAAAGATTATGTCAGCCAATGAGATATTATGGATTTACTTGGTATAAGAATTACAACGAAAAATAAAGAAGATAAACTCTTACTCATGAATAGAATTTCTCAGCTAGCATTTAAATATTGAGAATACAGAATAAAAAACAAAAATGGAATAGGTAAATTGGACTTAGAAACTATATTATGAGAATCAGAATTCTTCACAAAAAATGAATCGACAAGACTCTTTATACAACGATTAGAAGAAAGTTTTAATTCACTTGATCGTAGAGCGAGTACTGCACTAAAATACTCAGATGTAAAAATCGTCCCAGTATGAGATGGAAATAAACTCAGTTTTGAAATTTTATTTTTCGATGAGTGACATATTAATAATTTTGGTCTTTCACATCATATCTCTTTTCAATATAAAAGAAAAATTGAAGAGAGAATTAGGCTAGAGTGATTTATACTTTGAGAATGAATAACTATTATTGCTGACGCAATGGTTGATAAAATCTGATCAAGTACAAAAGCGTCACTTTGAAACATTACCCCAACTGATCTCTTAGGTCAAACCTTGATAGATATTTATGATGAATCTCTTGTATATAGGAAAGATTATTGATTAAAAAATCATTCAGAAATTAAAAAAATGCAAAAGCAGGAACTTGTGTATGAATTAAAACGAGTATTGCCTTTATATTTTGCTACTCGACTTATACCATATAAGGATTCAAAATGAAACACATCTCGAAGAAAGAAATATACTAATAAGATTTGAATAG
The DNA here is from genome assembly GCA_024635485.1 of bacterium. Taxonomy (GTDB): domain Bacteria; phylum Patescibacteriota; class Gracilibacteria; order BD1-5; family UBA6164; genus JAACSU01. The sequence goes on from JAGXIV010000017.1 coordinate 40,689, forward strand.
AAAATCTCTCTGTATTAGAAGAATCAAATACATATCTTAGTTAGATTTCTTCCATTCATCAATTCAGCCGATTAAATCATAGACTTCTCAAAATCAGAGTTCTTGCATGAGGCTTGCTACTTGTTGACTTCTATTTCCATGATAACAATATATGAGATACTTCCCTTCTCTAGGAAGTTTTTTTATATGTTCAAGAGCTTCTGGTTTATATACATCTATATGAACTTGTTTTTCTGAAATTACTCAAAAAATATCTTGTTCTTGTTTGGTTCGTACATCAAGAAGTGTGTGTTCTCAAGAATCCAGAGCATCTTTGAATTCAATTGTATTAAGTCTATTTATTGTCATGTTCTTCATTTTATATTTCTAGTCGTATTAGGAGCAATATTTCATATATCATTATCTAAGTTTTGTTCTATCTCTGTGATATTTCAAAGAATTTCATCAATTTTCTCTAAAATTATTTCATTATAATTTTGACCAGTCAGTGCATCAATCTTATTTGGTACTAATTGAAAATGGTATATGACAATAAGATAGAGAAAAATTATTAAAATAATCATACTGAAGAATTTTGTAAGAGTATATGCCATAGTTCAAATTTTAAGAATTAATGTAACACTCTGCTATGAAAATATTTCAATGAATTCTCATTTTAGTACATATTTATCAAGTTCTGTTATTTTAACTGAAACAATACTTCCAACTTTGGTATCTAAGGGAGCTTTGAAAAATACCTCTTTAAAGTTTCTGGTTCTTCCGAAAAAAAATCCATCTCTACTTCCTGAAACTAATATTTCTTCTGTCCTAGCTATCATAAGCTTATTTCTTTTTTTGACACTTTCTAAAAGAGCATCATTTAAAATATGCCACCTTCTTGCTTTTTCTGCTTCAGGTACGTCATCAGGAAGGACTTTAGCTGCAGCTGTATTTGGTCGAACTGAATATCGTGCAATATAACAATAATCAAATTCACATTCTTGTATTGCCCTCAATGTTTCAAGAAACATTTCTTCTGTTTCTCCTGAAAAACCTACAATAATATCTGTAGAGATGGAAAAAAGAGGATCTCTAGACCTCATATATTTCACCATTTCTTTAAAATCATTGTAACTATGTCTTCTATTCATTCTTTTAAGCATAGCATCACTTCATGATTGGAGTGCAAAATGTAAATAATTACATGTTTTATCACAATCAAAATGAGCATCAAGTATATCTCGAGTCATATCGTGAGGATTACTTGAAGTAAAGCGAACCCTATCAAGTCAATCAATACTATCTATACTTCATAATAGTTCTCTAAATGGAGAAGTAAAACTGAGTTTTGGGAGGAGTTTTTCAAAATCATACCAGTCTTTAATTCTAAATATATTTGAATTGTTTTCAGTAATATTCCTATTCCATGGAGCATGAAAAACACATATCTTCCCATTAAAGTGAGTGTTATATGATGTAATATGATGAGGCCCATCATCTATTACTATCTCTAGAGATAGTTTATTTGCAGCGGTGTATTTATTATCATGTCAGTTCTCTTTGATAAAGATAATTTCTTCAAAAAAATTATCTCAGAAATACTTATTTAAAATATCATGTGTACTTTGTTTTGCATCTATTTCTCTAGAAGTGATAACATAGATTTGATGTCACTGGGATTTAAGTCACTTTAATACACTTTCTCAACCGGTATGAATCTGCAAATTTCGAGCATTATCAGTTTCAAAAATATGATACTCATTCATTAATTCCTGTATTCATCCACAATCAAAAGTATCTATATCATCCATTTTGATTATTTCGTGGAACTTTTGGTTATATTGTTCAAGTAATTCTTCTCAGAGAACAACAAAGAGTGTATCATCAAGATCTACTCAAATCTTTAGCTTGTTATCTTCATTGTTCCATTTTGATTTTTCGTTATTCCATAATTTCAAGTTTTTTTGTTTTCCATATGAATTTACATTTTGTCAGAGAAGTGTGACTTCTTTTGCTCATTGTGAAACAGCCCTTTGAACTTCGGAAACTATTTCTTCTTTATCTCGAGAAAGCTCAGATCATCTCGTAAATGGCACGATACAAAAGCTACAAAAATTATCACATCATGATTGTATAATTATGGAGGCTGAAAATGGATTTTCTCTTTGTTGTACTTGTTTTAAATAATCATCAAATTTATCTTCTTGTCCTACTTTTTCTTGATATATCTCACTGAGAATGAGAGCTAAGTATTTCGTCTCTTCTATTCTGAGAGTGAAATCAAGAAGTTTTGTTCTTCGAAACAAGTCATCTTCATAATTAAATATTCCCTCTTTATTTTCAAGAAGTTGTATTTTTTTAACCGTTTTTTTTCTTGTTTTTTCTCAGTCACTCAATTCTGTTACATATTTCTCTGCTAGACCAGTTTTTCTGACCATACATCCAGTGATTCAAGCTATTATAGGTCATCTATCTCAAGTTATTTTTCTGTTGTTATTGAATTTATCAATTTCATGCAGGAATCAAAAGACTCTATCTTCTCATTTTTGTCGTACACTACACGTATTGAAAATCACAAGATCAGCATCTTCTATTGTGAGAGAACGAAAAAAACCAGACTGGAGAAGAATCATATGAATCTTCTCACTGTCAGCCTGGTTCATTTGACATCAAAATGTTTGAATGAAGTATTTACGTTGCATGAAAGGAAATGAATTTAATATTTGAGAGCTTCTTGAAGCTGATTATCTATGTTCTGGGTTTTAAAAAGTTCAGTATCAAATTCTATTGTAATATCTGGCTGTATTCCTACCCCATCTATTCAATTTTTATTTTTTCAAGTATACCACTTTGCAGATGTATATTTAAGAGTTGATCCATCACTATAATTTTTAAGTGATTGAACTGAACCTTTTCCAAAACTTTTCTCTCAAATTATTATAGATTCTGGAAAATAATCTTTGAGTGTTCAAACAAGTATTTCAGATGCAGAAGCACTTCATGCATTTTGAAGAAGTATAATATTGTAGTCTTTTGGATTAATTGTTTCAAGTCCAATTGAGGTGTATTTGATATCTTTTTGACCATTACTTACTATAGCAGTAGCACTCCCCTGAGGTACAAAATAACTCAGTATTAATGAAGCTTCATCGAGGTATCAACCTGGATTATTTCTAACATCTATAACTATATTTTTTATAGAACTATCTTTTGCAAGCGTTTCAATTGCATTTTTAAACTCATCACCAACATTATCTCAAAAAGTTTTAATTTGAATATAATATGTATCTGAGTTTTCTTTCCTATGTTCAATATTATGAATCGTTATTGTATCTCTTTTGACCTTGAATTTTTTCTCTTCTGACTTACGAAGTACCGTAATTTCTGTAGTTGTTCCAGCAGGACCTTTTATCCAGGAAACAAGTTCAGCTAAAGAGTTTTGAGGAGTAACCGTTTTTCAATCTACAGAAATTACTTGATCTCATGCACGTAATCAAGCCATCTCTGCAGGAGAACCTGCTATAGGCGAAATAATAATAAGTTTTCCTGGTTCATTCATTTCAATATAAGCTCCTATTCCTTCGAACTCTCCGTTGAGTCATGAGAAGAAGTCAGAACTTTCTATTGCAGGAAAATAACTTGTATACTTATCTCAAACTCAATCAGCTAGTCATTTAATTGCTGATTCAACTAATTGTTCTTTACTTACTTGATCTCTGTCATAATAAGAACTAGTAATAGTATTGAATACATCATTAAATATTGTTTCTTTTTCTCATAGAACTGAGTTCGTATTTCAGCTTGTCTGAACAATAGTAATTGGATTTTCTGAAGTTTTTGTTTGAAGAGTCTCATTTAATGAAGCTAAATCTTGTTCTCGTAAAAAATTTGATTTCTTTTCCGAGAGGCTTTGATTTCATGAAATCTTGAGTTTTAAAATATTTTTGACTAGTCATTCAAATGTGTAGAGGTCTACATTTTTGTTTGGTACTATTTGTGTGGAAACATTTTTTATCAGATTTAAATATACGAGTTTTTGAAGAGCATCCTCAAGTAAAGAGTCTTTTATAACATCAGTATACTTTAGGTTAATATATTGAAATGATTCTGGAATTGTAGTATCAACTGAATTTGCGAGAAATATAAAAGCATCATTTCTGTTAACTATATCCTGAGGAGCAGCATTCAGTCAAGAATAACTAGTGAGTGATACAATTGAAATGAGAGTATAAAATAATTTTTTGTGCATAAATTTGTATTAGATATAGGTCTATATATTCTACTTATTCTTTTGTAAATAAAAATAGTTTTTTATCTATTTTTACTTTAAAACTGTTCCACTACTTCCTGTTCAAAATAGTAAATCTAATCCTCAAAAAGGATAGAGTACTCCTACAAATATCATAAACAGACCCACTAATATCATTATCAGATAGGTTCAACCACTTCACAGGTATTTCTCTGCCCACATAAAATTTCAAGTCCATGATTTTACATTTCTTCTAAATTTTATGAGTGAAATTCAGCCTGCAATAAATAATAGGGCATAAAATATCTTAAGAAATATCATTGTATTTTGTATTAAAGGATAAGTGTTACAAACATTATTTACATTCTTTCCAATTTTTTCATTCTCCTGAATCTACTTTAAGTTCAATAGGAGCTTCTGGTAGGATAGATTCCATAATTTTAGGAATTTTAATTATCAATTCATCATATTCATTTGGAACTATATTAAATACAAGTTCATCATGTACTTGTAATAACATGGTACTCTTATAATTTCAATCTTTTAGCATTGCTGAAATCTGAATCATAGCGATTTTGATAATATCAGCACTACTTCACTGAATGGGCATATTTATAGCTTCTCGTTCGGCTCAAGAAGCAATCATCTTATTTTTATCATTTATTGCTGGGATATATCTCCTTCTTCAAAAGAGAGTTTCTACATAACTTTTCTTCTTACATTCTTGTATAGTTGCATCATAAAATTCTCGTACTCTTGGATAATTTTCATAAAAGGCATCAATATACTCGCGTGCTTCTTTCTGACTTATATCAATCATCTTAGTGAGTCAAAAAGGACTAATTCAGTAAATAACTCAGAAATTCACTGCTTTTGCAACTTTTCTTTGGGTACTGGTGATATTTGAAGTTTTGAAAATAAACTCTCACGTTACTTGATGGATATCTCTCCCCTCTTTAAAAGCTTTGAGAAGATTTTCATCCTTACTCATAATTGCAAGCAATCTTACTTCTACTTGAGAGTAATCAAAAGCTACTAGTAAGTCTCATGGAGAGTCAGCTATAAAAGCAGACCTTATTTCTCCTGCTACATCATCTCATGTTGGAATATTTTGAAGATTAGGATTGGTACTTGAAAGTCTTCAGGTTGAAGCAATAATTTGATTATAGCTTGTATGGATTCTGTTATCATTTGAAGTAACATTTAAAAGTCATTCAACATAGGTTGAACGCAGTTTACTATAATGTCGAAACTGTACTATCTTACTTGCTATAGGGTAGCTTTTTGCAAGATTATCTAACACTTCTGAATTTACAGAGAAACCTGTTTTTGTTTTTTTTGCTGTAGGATATCATAATTTCTCAAATAAAACTTCTCAAACTTGTTTTGGAGAATTTATATTAAATATTTCTCATGCAAGGGAGTAAATATCTTTTTCTAAATCAGATAAAGCTGCTTCAAGCCTCATTCATAATCATTTCAATTGATCTCGCTGAATCTTAATTCCATGCATCTCCATATCGCTGAGTACATACATAAGTGGAAATTCAATTGATTCAAGAATTCATCATTTTTTTAGTTCTTGTGTGATGTAAGGATTTTGTTGTTGATGTTTGTAGATTTCATACGTCATATATACATCTTCACCAGAATATATAGCAGCCTCTGTGAGTTCTACTTCTTCGAATTTCAGAGTTTTTTTAGAGGTAATATCATCATAAGAGATCATGGTGTAGTTAAATTCCTTGTCTGCTAAAGTATCAAGTCAAAGTCATCTTTGACCAGGATTTTTTATGTATTGAGCTAGTATCGTATCATAGAATCGAGCCATAGATTTTTCTTATAATTATTAGCTATAGTATATGAGATTTTATCATAAAAAAAAGTTTGAATTTATGACTCATCTCAATATAGTATGTTGACAATATGCTTTTATAGATTATTTATATAAAATATATTGAGTAATTTCTATTATAAAAATATGTTTTTATAATTATTTATTAGTATGTAACTTAAGAATTTGTGAAAAATTTAAACTTAGCCACTGAATCAATTGTTCAAGATTTTGATATAAAGTTTCAAAGGCTTTTCTTAACTTTGTTATCCTTTTATGAATGACAAGAATTTGATGAATTCGATACATTACGAAATAAATTAAATATTCCTTTATTTTATAAGCTTTATAAAGCAATCTCAGAATTATATAAGTCACAGAGTGATGAAGTATATGCTAGAGATTGAAAATACTTCGTTGGAAAAACAGAGTTTTTTATATATGAAATTATAGAAATATTTAGTGCTCTGAGTTGAAATGCTAATTTTCAAGATTTTTGAGTATTGATGTATTGAGAAAATACAAATATAGATGTAGAAACCACTATCACTATGTTAATAAATGATATGAATAACATTCTTGATAAAAATCAAGAATCAGAAATATCTCAATTTAGAAATTTTTCTCATATGATTTCCATATTGCATCAGTTTAGACTTAATTTTAAGGATTTACCTTATATTCCTTCTCAAGTTTTCAATGAAAATTGAAAAATATCCTCAGACTATAATATTATTAAGAAAGGAACAGCATATCATATAGTATATATATGATGAAATAAAGGTTGATTATTCCAAGAATCATTCGATAAAATCGAGAATGTTGTATGCTCCATAAGTGCTCTTGAACTTGCAAATGTTCATGATGTACATAAAAATCAAAAAGAAATTCCGGTTCAAGTATATGAATTTATACGCTCTCAAAATATATAATTTTTTACAAAAAAAAGACTCATAATTGAGTCTTTTTTTTGTGTTGATAGAATTATAATATTCCGTCAAAACCTCTTGAGTAATCAAATATGTTTTCTCCTTTAAAAAATCTTTTTAGTTCTGTTTGAGCTGTTTCAGCAGAATCAGATGCGTGGATGATATTTCCATCAATAGTAAGACCAAAATCTCATCTAATAGATCCTGGAAGTGCTTCTTGAGGGTTTGTAGCTCCTGTTAACATTCGTACCGTTGCAATAGCATTTTGACCTGAAACAGCAAGAGCTACAACAGGAGTTCTCATCATGTATTCTTTGATGCTAGGAAAAAATGGTTTATCAGCAAGGAAGTCATAGTGTTCTGTTACGATAGCGTCATCAAGTTGCATCATTTTAAGACCATTTATTTTTAGACCTTTTTGTTCAAGTCTTGAAATAACTTCACCGATAAGACCTCTCTCAACCGTATCTGGTTTCAATAAAATCAAAGTAGTTTCCATATTTTTTTATTTATGTAATAAGTTGGCTAGATTATAGCGATAATAACTATATTGCAAGCCAATTAATGACTAATCTATTACAAAATCTTCTTTTTGAGAATTTTTATGATTAAATACAACTCAATTCAATTGCTTTTGAAGGTGTTTTCTTATTTCGTTTTGTATTTTGTCTGTCAGTTCTGGATGAGATTTAATGATACCTCTTTTATTTTTATAATTCATCGAGTCCATTGAGATATCATTTTTTACCATAAGTGTTTCTAGTGCGAGGTCAGCACATTCCTGGCTACAAAATCAAGCATGCTTCAGATACTCATTTCTATCTACTATAATTCGAGCATTACAGCTTGAAAGTCTACAGTTTTCACAATTATCAGTTTTATTTCCAGTATAGAGACACTCTCAAATAGTCGTATGAGTGTTATCATCTCATACTTTTTGACTGACTCTATCGTCAAATACATACAGATTTCCAAGCCAGTTTCCATCATTGTAGGTATTTATATATTTAACGACTCATCCATCGAGTTGATAGGTATTTTTGAGACCTGCTCTTTGAAGCATGACCGTAGACTTTTCACATCGTATACCTCCAGTACAATAGGAAATAACTTTTTTATCTCCGAATTCTTTTTTGTATTCTTCGACTTTATCTTCCAGTTCTCTAAAAGTGAGCGTATTTGCTGGGATAGCATTTTTAAAATGGCCAAGATTATATTCGTGATTATTTCTCATATCGAGAATAATATAATCATCCATTTTCCCTTCGTCGAGAATTTCTTTAAATTCTTCAATCTGCATTCTGTTTCCAGCTGATTCGATTTCCAAACTCGTAAATTTTTTCCCAAGTCCAACTATTTCATCTCTTACTTTTACTTGCATTCGAGGAAATTTGTGAGCATCTACGAGAGACGCTTTGATATCAAGGTCAGGGATGTTATTCCAGAGTGGATGGTTATGTAAATAAAGCTTGTAAGCTTGTATTTGACCCTTATTTCCCGTAACAGTACTTGATATTCCTTCAGTTCCTATATAGACTCTCCCCTTCATCCCAATATCAGTGGTAAACTCGAGATGTTCCAATGTTTCTTGTTCAGGATTTTGGACATCCACAAATTTATAAAAAGTAAGAAGTGTAAACTCTTGTTCGTATTTCATATTTTTCAGATTATTTATATAACGTGCCATGTTATAATTTCTTTCGTTGTAGGAAAGATTTGGCAGCTTTATTATAGGGATAAAGGAGTAGAATCAATATTATTTTATAGAATATGTATTTTTTGATACTCAAAATACTCTAAAGTCAATTTAATTATGCTCGCTCTTACTTGCAAGTATATTTTAAATGATACACTATAAAAAATATTCTATTATATATCAACTGTGAAATACCTTAATATTCTCTTTCTTGTTCTGAGCATTTTTTATGCCATCTATTATTATTTTATAGCTTGAAAAGATATTAGTTATTGGGCTCGATATAATTATACAAATGGTTGATTATATCTTTCTTATTTTCATGCCAGTCTTGCATTTATTTCTCTCGTGATAGTTTTTTGATTTGTAATTTATTTAGTAATATGACTCCTTAAAAAATTCCTTGTTAAGTTGAGTTTAGGACATAAGAAGGAATTTCCAATTATTCTTAATTTTTCATTGAGATTCTTGACTCTTGTAAAATATCTCTGAGCACTCCTTATTGCAAGTTTTTTTATTACTGAAAACTATGTAACTCGAAACTGGATTACAAATGTACAAATTATCGTTGCAACAACACTCGTAGTATATTTTTTGAGCGGAGTAAGCCGTATACTCTTAGAAAGAAAATTTCAAAAACTTTCAAATGAGAAATCTTCCAGTGCCTCAGTTTTAAAATTCTGAAACAAGATTTTATTTATTCTTATTTGGATTGTAGGGATATGATATATTCTCTGAAACTTTTGATATAATTTGAATGCTCTCTTAGCTTGAGCTGGAATTTGATGACTTGCTGTCGCTCTTGCAGCTCAAAAAAGTATTACAAATATATTTTGAGCAATAACAATTATATTAAATAAACCATTTCAAATTTGAGATTATGTAAGTATTAATGGTCAGGAATGAACTGTTCGAGATATTTGATTATCTTATGTTACACTTATAGATAGAGCATGACATCAAGTTATGATGCCGAATGAAAATATAATAACGAGTTCTATTGCCAATATGTCTGTAAGAGAAAGCCGAAGGGTTGATTTTATTATTTGAGTCGTGTATTCCACGAGTTTAGAAAAAGTGAAAGAGTGAGTAAGTATGATTGAAAATCTTCTAAAGAAATATGAAACGAAACATGAAATTAGTGATGACATACGTGTCACTTTTGATACTTTTAATTCATTTTCTCTTGATATAAAAGTTACTTATTTTTCAATCGTTTGAAGTCTTTCTGAATTTAATCATCAAAAACAGGAAATCAATTTAGAAATAAAACAACTCTTTTCTGATGCTCAAATCGATATGGCATTCCCAACAAGTGAGATGATTATAAAGAATGAAAGCATTCCAACTCCCAAGAGTTCTAAAAAATAAACAACTTATTCCTAGTCACTGATATCTGGCTCTTCTTCATTATTTTCTCTTGGATGTATTCTACTTTCCTTCCATCATTTATAAAATTGTGGAATAAGATCTTTCCAAACCCATCAAAAAAATGCTACAATCAATAAGAATATGGATTTGTAGAAAATTAAAAATCACAACAAAATAAAAATAACCCATGGAAGTTTTTCAAATGTTTGAAAGAGCATACTTTGAGAAAAGAATTCAAAGACCTTTCTCCAAAATGTATTTTCTGATAAAATACTTGCGTCAGCTAGGTTTGCGAGTATTCCAACAAGAAAGACTGGAAGTAGTATTCAGAGTAATATGTGTGAGGGGCTTTTGAAACTCGTATGTATTTGAAACTTATTATTGAGCATAAAAAATAATCACAGTATTGGAATACTTAGGAGGATTACACTGAGAACACCCATGGCATTTTTTGATAAGAATGTTTGATATCAATTCCACATAACGGGAGAAGTATAGTTTGTTATGACAAGCTGATAGGATACAACGAGGTACATGAGAAATCATATTATAAGTCCTAAAAATAACTTATGAAGAGAGTCTCATCCATTTAAAAAAGATGCTATTCCAGCACAAAGTCATAAAAAAAGGAGTACAATATCTAGAATTCACATAATTATTTTTTTCAAAAACAAATTACATACTCTTCAAAACTTCTATCACGACACGCAAAAGGTTTATATTCAGTAAATGAACTATATCTCGTTTTTATTTCCTGTGTGAGATCTCTGAAATCTTCTCACTTAAATACTTTAAGTAATAAATTTCATCACTTTTTTAGATATTCATCGGCAAATCTAAGTATCTCAATATTGAGTTCTACACTTGCATATTGATCAACATCTTTCCTACCTGTCGTATTAGGTGCGATATCACTTGTAATTAAATCAAATTGATTTCATTCTCCTATGAGTTCATTTATTTTTGGTCGAAGAGTCTCAAATTCAAATATATCATGAACTAATGTATTAATATTAGTTTGCGAATATTTATCTATTGGTTTCAAATCGATTCAGACAATATTTCAACTATCTTGGATTATTCTTTTTATGAACTGAATAAAACTTCAAGGAGCTGCTCAAATATCACATATATTCATATTTGGGGTGATAAGTTCAAATTGTTCTTGTATTTCTTTAAGTTTATAGACACTTCTTGCTCTATATCACTCTTTTTTTGCAAGTTGGAAATACTTATCATGCATAATATATGGAGCTGGTCGTTTTTTACGTACATTTTGAGCTTTTTTTTGATGCCCTACTGTGAGTTTCTTTTTATGATTTGTTTTTTTTGCTTGATTGAGAGGTTTCATTTATTTTCGTGTATATAATATAGTTGTAGTATAAATAAAAAAAGGATTATTGAAATCCTTTTTTTATTTAAAATAATTCTATGATTTGAGTACTAGTTAGCAGCTCATGCATTTGTCTCTTCTACTATACTTCCAGATGAAACCACATCTTCTTGAATTTCTCATGGAACTATCTCATCAATAATTTGATTGACCATATCATCATCTACTTCTCAACTTCCAGTCATTTCTTCTTCCTCATCTTTTTGAGTAGATCAGGTATCTGAAAAGAGATTATATGCTGGTTGTGTTCCTATTGCATATTCTCAAGTTTTTCTATTAAGCACGAAAGGCACTCCAACTTCTGATTCATTGAGTCCTAAAGCATTTGTAGTAGCGAGAAATAATTCTCTATTTTCATTGTTGAAAAATACTTCTCTTTTTTCTACACTCACTTTAGAAAAGAGGTCTTCTTCTTCTACCATTCTATTGAGTTCTTGGCAATGAGGACAAGTGGCTCAATAAAAATATAAAAAGTCCGAATCTGGATTAATTATATCAGCAGAATTCGTTCCAGAACAAGATACAAGAAAAAATGCAGTAAGTCACAGTATAGCAAGGATTTTTTTCATAATGCGGGATAATAATTTAAAATATTTATATTCTCTAGATAGTAACTTTTAATAGTAAGAAAGCATTAAGAGATTAATGTTGATGATCTGTTCACGTGAATGATTCAAATAAGTTATGAACTAACACTACAATCCCATTTTCGTTTGTTCCACCACAACTTCCTGGATCATATTTAGAGTTGTATTCAGATGCATCTTGATTGATTGTTCCAAACGCTTCTAATAGATTCTCATCATTTTTATTTCAGTAGTAAACCAAAAGAGTATCTTCTGAATTTATAAGGTTATAGAGAGGAAAATCAACTTTTTTTCCATTTAGTACAAATTGAAGTGAATTATTTGTGTTGTTTTCTATGAGGCCTGATTCTTTTGAATAAATGAAGTCTGGTCCAATATTATAAGCAATATTATTAAAAAAATGTTCCCAAGATACTCACGCTGCATGAATATGTATACTGTCATCATCATTATTATGCATATGTACACGAGACGCTGGATATACTTTTCAAGTTAATGAACAACCTGCAACATCTTCCATGTATTTATCAGCTGAGAGATCTACTTTGAGTCCGTTTACATATAGTGCAAAATTTGCGTGATAATGAGGTGGGATATACTTGATTCATGAATATACATATCATATTCAGAATAATAAAAATGCTCCAATGATTGAGACAGCTCAAATTATGAGATAATGTACTATTTTCTTCTTTGTCATGAATAAAAAATTAATATATATAAAACAAGTATACACGTAAAAAATAAAAACCCAAAATTGGGTTTTTATTTTTTACGTGTATGTATTAACTGAAGAAGCCTTTTTTCTTAGGAATTACTTTTTCTTGAGTAAAGATACATCCAGAAAATTCTCTTCCATAAATACCCTGGAGTGCAAAGTATAATCATGTTATAAAGAATCCAATTCCACTCATAAATGAAGGATTTGAAACTTCTGGAAAATTATACATCATAACAAGTCAGATTATCATAAGCATAATCTTGAGAGCAAAAGCAATATATTTCATAAGAATCGAGGTAAGAAAATAAGTTCTAAATTTATTATATGTTTTTTTTAGCCAATATCCACCATTATTTCATTTCTTCGAATAAATGGAAAAGTAAAGGGAGGGTTATAAATAGCAGTGACAAATTTACCTTTCACACTAATTTTTTTTCACAGCATTATATTTTTTAAGTCTTTTGTTTTTTTGAGAATTTTTTTTCCACTCGCATTTCAGTTAAACGTAACAATTGCTCTTCGTCTCATTGGAATTTCAAGTATTTGGATTTCTGAGTCTCTCGGAACAGGGATATTTTGAATATTATATTTCCTGGGCATTACAAACTGAACTACATAAAAATTATTTGATTTAGGAATTTCCATCACAGGAACTGTCATGGGAATAACTTCACTTTCAACGGTAGCATTTTTATATGAATACTGATAAGAAGGATGTTTTTTGAGTGTTTCATTGTCTCAAAATATGTAGGAGGAAAGTTTATTAAATCATTTTTTAATGGCCTCTTCCCTCTTTCATTTTACTTTTACTTGCGCTATAATGTATGGTGCATAATCTCTTATTTCAAAACTTCCATCTGTTTTTACTAAAGAAAAATCGGGTTCTTCAGTGTTATAGAGTGTGAAATATGAAATAATAATCCAAAGGAGAAATACAATTATTAGGAAAATAAAAATATAGTATACTGCTCAGAACATTTTTATAATTATTAATTAAGTTACCACATATTTTATACAGAAGATGTATGAAGTATGTAATAATATAAAAAAAAGACTCATGTTGAGTCTTTTTTTTATTAAATATGTATTTCAATCATTACTTCATTTCTTCTCATGAGTGGAAAACTAAGTGGAGGATTGTAACTTGCTGAAGTAATAGATCCAGAATACGTGATATTTTTTTTATCTAAGTATTTTAAAAGTATCTTTTTCATTTTTACAACTTTTTGAGCATTATTATATCCTGAATATTTTAGGACAGCTACTGTTTTTTTGGGAACTTTTTTCAAGGTAACGTTTGTACTATTTGGGATAGGAAGTGATTTTAGTGTAAAGGAGCTTGGCATAGTAAATTGTATAAGATGTTGATTCTCTCAAGCACTACTTTCCATAACTGGACTGGTCATAGAAATAGAATCACTCGACGTATTTCCTCAGAAAATATAATTTGCAAGAATTCTAAATCATTGATTCATTGCTTTTTTTCTATTTCATATAACATTTGTTTCAGCCACTATAAATGATTTATATTCTCTTATTTCATATTTTCATTTTTTTTCAATGAGATTATATTCAGGAGATTCAATATCTTTAATAGCATAATAACTGAGTCATATCCATGTTCCAAATCAAGCAATAAGTGCTGCAGATCAGATTGATATTGTTTTGTATTTTTTTTTCATGATTTTTATTTAAATAAATATATCAAAGTATTTTACATGTATTGTGTATGAAAGGTGCATAGAAATTACTTTTATAATAAAAAATAAAGATATACTACAAACATATTATAAAAAATATTAAATGGGAATTACTAAAACTAAAATTTGAGAATGGTTTGAATATCTACAAAAGTATACATTCACTATATTTTTATTCATAATTATGAGTTCTATTTGATTTGTATCAAATAGTATTTTTTATCCTTTAACTGCTGAAATCAAAGAAAATTTTTGATTTGCTCTAACTTATATTACTCAACTAGATATATTGAGATATGTAAGCTCGGCATTTATTACTCATGGAGAAATGTATTTTTTACGAGCTCTACTCATAATCATTCTTGTAGTTGGAACACTTGAGGCTAAAATTGGCTCACTCAGGACTTTATTCATTTTCTTTTTATCTCATATTTGAACATTGCTCCTTTTTACAATTATAGCATGAATTTGATATTTTTGATTTTCAACTCCATTATTTAATTGATTATTTATAACGCATGATGTAGGGCCTTCAGCTTGATATATTTGATGTTTTGCAGCATTGTGCGCTCTCAGTCATTATAGATATATATGACTTATAGTATCAAATTTGATACTATGATGATTCCTTCTTTTTCATATTTCTTATGGAATGAATTATGTCGAAATAATTGCTGATGTTTTACACATCATTGCATTTCAACTATGATTTTTTTGAGTAGTTATATATGGAATATATGAAAAATATGAAATAAAAAGTGTTTCGGTATCCCTTATGAATATTTTTCAGTCATATTACCCTACTTTGCTCGCTTTTTTTGTATTTCTTAGCTGATTATATTTAAGCTTTGAGTGAACTCTCCCATTACATCCTGATACTGAAAAAATACTTAAAAATACAATTCCGCTTCCTTTTTTTGAAATTACGCATTTTTTAGGAAGTATAATTGGGATTCTTCTCATTATTTTATCTTTTTGATTAAAAGATAGAACACGATCATCGTACTATTTATCGATTTTACTTTTTATAAGCGCTATACTACTGAGTTTTGTGAAATGAATTGATAACTTCATAATTTTTTTATTTATTCTACTTCTTTGATTGAGTATCAGTTCAAGAAGATATTTTTATAGAAAAGATTCTTTTTTACATTCACATATAAATTTAAAAGATATATTCTTACTTTTTATCGTTTTAAGTGCGGTACTGTGAGTTTGACTTATACTTTATAAAAATGTTAATTATGCTCCCAATATTTGGCTCTACTTTTCCTGGTCTTCTGATGCATCTAGATTCTTGCGAAGTTATGTAGCTCTTACACTTATTAGTCTCCTGTATGTTGGAATAAAAGTTTTAAAAGCTCAACCAAATATACCCACATTTCCAAACAAAGAAGAAATGGATTTATTGCTTCCAATTATTAAAAAATCAAAGAAAACTTATCCGTACTTAATATTTTTGTGAGATAAATATATATTGAAAAGTAGCTCTTGAAATACTTTTATATCTTTTTCAATACAGTGAAAATCTGCTATAGCACTTAAGGATCCTGTATGACTTGTTGATGAGTATGAGGAATGTATATTAAATTTTAAAATATTTTGTCGGCACAATGCACTTAGATGTTCATTTTATGAGGTGAGTACTACTCATTTAGAGATATATTTAAATCTTGGATTTTATCTTATTAAAATATGAGAAGAGGCGAAAATTAGACTCCAAAATTTTAGCTTAGAATGAAAAAAGAAGCAAAATATGAGAACGGCTCAAAATAAGTTTTTGCGAGATTGATATAGCTTTGAATATATCCCACAAAATAATATTTCTCAGTATATTTCTGAGTTACAAAGAATTTCTCATAATTGGCTTACACAAAAAAAAGCATCAGAAAAATGATTTTCTTTATGAAAATTTTCTCTTGATTATATTTCTCATTTTTCTTGTGTCGTTGTAAAAAACATAGACTGAAAAATAATAGCATTTATGAACCTTTGGGAATGAGGCGATTTTCAAGAAATTTCATGAGATATTATGCGCTATGATACTCAAGCACCAAATTGAGTTATGGAATTTTTATTCACGGAAACGATTCTATGGGCAAAAAATAGTGGATACATCTATTTTGACATATGAATGGCTCCTTTATGATGAATAATAAGTGGAGAATGAGCATCTGTTTGGAATAGCTTTGCTTCTTTTATTTACAACAATTGAGAAAAGTATTATAACTTTAAATGACTTCGATCTTATAAAGAAAAATTTAGTCCAGAATGGGAAAATAGATATATAGTTGTAAGCCACAAATTTCAAGTTCCTCTCATTTTAAAAGATATAAGTGCACTTATATCATGAGGAGTTGTTAAAATTTTTAAAAAATAAAAAAAGTAATGTTTAATGACATTACTTTTTTATTTCTAACTATTTGGAATAAGAGGAATCTCTCCAGCATAATCTTGTTTTCCGATTTCAAAACCATGATTTCTACAAATATTGTAGGCAGTCGTAGTATGAAAATGAAAATTTGGAATAAAAAATCACATTATATACCCTGTTGCAGTGAAATGCATATCTTTAAAATAAGTCATTTCTATTTTTCTCTCTTCTGCACCTATAAAATCATCTGGAGTCATAGAATTTACATAATTTATTGTCTTTTCGATTCTGGTAAGTAGGTCATCAAGATTTGATTCATTATCTTCAAAAACTGGAGCTTCATTTCCTGTGAGACGTGCTACGCATCATTTTGCATTATCACACGCTACTTGAATTTGTTTTCCGAATGCAAACATATCTGGAGCAAGTTTGAGTTCCATTACATCACTATCACTCATAGATTTTTCATGAGCTTGCTTTTGAATTTTTTTTACTAAACTATCAAGGGCTTTGAGTCTGTTACTTGTATGGGTAACGGCTACTTCATAGAACATAGGTATATATATTAATATGTAAAATTTTACTGGGGTATGATAAGAGTTTACTGTAAGGAATCAATAAGAATAAAACTAGATTATAATACCTACATCAAACATTTTATTTTGATATTCCATTACTAGAGCTTCATAATATTTAGGAAATAGTAAAATAGCATCATCTCACGCTTCTGTAATTGCTTGCAAAAATGCATCGAGATTCATGCACATTATAGAGAGAGTTAAGTCTTTTTCGTCTTGTGTCATTCTTCTCATATAAAATGTATCCCTATTATCCTTTAACAAAGTTTCTATATTAGATACTTTTATTCTTATATATTCACTTTTTAAAAGTGATTCAGCACTCAAGATAAGTGGTATAACTTTTCGCTTAGTTATTTCAGTTTCTTGCGATATATCTCAAGAATTTCATAATTGAAGAGAATCCCCTGATTGAGATTCTAGTTGATTTCAAGATACAAAAAAATTATGATACAGTATGTTGGTCATAGGCTTTAATAATAGTATTAAATCAATATTTGTTTCACAAAATTTTTGTAAAAGTTATATTGAAAAATTAAATATATTAATATAATAATTTAATAATATTAATAGTCAAACTATGTCAAAATATCCAAATGCATTTGTTTTTATGTGACCACCTTGTGCTGGAAAAGGAACACAGTCTCTTATTTTGGCAGAAACCTTATCAGTAGTGAAGAAAGAATCTTGAGAAGTACTTGATAGAATAATCAATTGAACTCACGCTCCGGATTTAAATGAAATTGCTCAAAAAATTAGAAAAAAATGAAGTAAAGTGAGTGCTCTAGACAAACAGAAACTTGCTCATGCTCAAATATGAGATATTGCTGAGTTTAGTAGATTTGCAGTGCTTGATTGATATGCGAGAGATTATAATCAATATAAAGTTCTCTGTGAGATATTTTGAATAGAGAACATCACTATTCTCTTTTTTAATATTACTCAAGAAACAATGTTACAAAGGGCTCAAAGCAGATATATTGATCCAAAAACCAAGAAGAGTTATCGATTATCAGGACCTGCAGAAGCGAATCAATTATGATTTATACGAAGAGAGTCTGATATTCCAAAGAATGCACTGAGAAGATACAGTTGATTTGAAAAAAGAGGTCTTTGAATAATTGAGAGTCACAGAAATTCAGAGTGAAATGTCATCGATATAGATGCGTCAAAAACTCCAGAAGAAGTAACTGAACAAATGTTGAGAAAAATTAAAGATATATTTCCTGAAATTTTAATCTAAATCTCATTATCTTCCTCTTTGAGCAGCTCTCCCCATTCGTTTTCCTGTTGCTCATCCAAATTTATTTCATGGTCAAAATTTTGTATTATTATTTGCTGGATGGTTAAATTTCAGATGTTGTTTTACTGGAATAGCTGGTTTTTCTTTTTCCTCTTCTTTCACTTCATTTTCAACCAATCATTCTTTATTTTCTTCACTTATCGGAGTTATTTCTTCTTCGGATTCTTTTGTCATATTTATTTTTTAATAATAATGTAATTCATTTATATATTATAAAATCTTTTGAAATTTACTAGAAAATGTTTAGATATTTTAAATTATATTATTTTTAATAATCATAGATTTTTATAATACTCTCCGTTTCTTAACGAATTAATTATATATAAAAATAGAGCCATTTCTGGCTCTAAAAACTAATCAACATACACATCCCTTGGTTTACTCCCATTAGCAGGTCACACAACTCAGAGCTCTTCTAGGATATCAAGAACCTTGGCAGCTCGGGCATATCCGAGTCAGAGTTTACGTTGGATAAGTGAGGTACTTCCCTTCTTGGATTCTTTGACTACTTGAATCGCTTTTTCGATGATTTCTGGAGATTCTTCTTGGTCTCATTGGTAGCCTTCCATGATAGAACCAGCTGTAGAAGACTTACCGTTTGCTATTTCTGGATCTTGCATATTTTCAAGCATATCTGGATCGACCGTGAGTTTGAGTTGATTGACTACAGCTTCTATTTCGTGTGTTTCTACGAGCATCCCTTGAACTCTCTCTGCTTCAAGATTCCCTGTTGGGAAATAGAGCATATCTCAACGACCAAGTAAATCCTCTGCTCCCATTTTATCAAGGACAGTTCGTGAATCAATTTGAGAAGCAACAGTGAAGGCTATTCTTGATGGTATATTTGCTTTAATGAGACCGGTAATGACATCAACTGATGGTCTTTGAGTAGCAACAATCAAGTGCATTCATACAGCTCTCGCCATTTGTGCGATTCTGGCAATGTTACCTTCTACTTCTTTTTTTTGTCCACTCATCATGAGATCAGCAAGTTCATCAATAACGATAACTATATATGGAAGTTTTTCTTGTTTTGTAACTTTTGCGTTGTACTCTTTGAGATTACGAGCATTCACTTTGGTTGCGAGGTCATATCTTCGTAGCATCTCAGCCACACACCACTTGAGTGAATTGAGAGCTTTTTCTGGATTAGTGATAACAGGAGTCAAAAGATGAGGAATCCCATTATACACGGAGAGCTCTACTCGTTTTGGATCGACCATTATGAGCTTGAGTTCACTAGGAGAAAATTTATAAAGCATAGAGATGAGAAACCCATTCATCCCCACAGATTTCCCAGAAGCTGTTTGACCTGCTACAAGGAGATGCGGCATCTTCGTCAAATCTCCAAATACGAGATTTCCAGAAACATCTTTTCCTATCGCAATAGGTATATCCATTTTTTTATTTTTGAATTCTGGATCAGAGAGAAGTTCGTGGAGTCAGATAGTTTGACGCTCTTCGTTTGGTACTTCAATCCCTACAACTCCAAGACCTGGAATTGGAGCTTGAATACGAATATTTTTTGCGTGGAGTGCAAGTGTGAGGTCTTTTTTGAGATTCACGATACTCTGCAGCTTCACTCCTTTATTAGGTTTGAGTCGATACTGAATAACCGTAGGACCAACCTTGAATCCATCCATAGAGACCTGAATCCCAAATTGCAGGAGATTCTCTTGGATGGCAATTTCTTTCGTTCGTATTTCATTATTATCTACTGGAATTTCAGTCGAACGCTTTGTGAGTAAATCGAGACTTGGAAGTTGCCAGTTATTAAATGTTTTCACTGGAACTTCGCTCTTCCCTGCTGGATTAATTTCTTTTTTAGATCAAAAGAGAGATGATATAGCTCCTCAGCTATTTCCTCCTGCAACCGACACTTTTCTGTCTCGTTGCTTTTCTAGTTGCAGTTGTTTTGGTTGTCGCATTCGAGCGAGTTGTTCTTTTTCTTTGCGGAGTTCTTCAAGTTGTCTTTCTAAGCTTGAAGAGTCTTTTGAAATCTTTTTTTCTTCTGCTGAGAGTCGTTTTGTTTTTAGTTGCGCTCATTTAGTTTCGCGTTGAGCCTTGGTGAGCTTCTTTTCTGAAGCATAACTCTCTTTTAAATCATTAAAAGTTGGGAGAACTTTCGCAGTATCAAGAGCATGATGCACAATAGAGTATCGAAATAATATATAAAGTGATACAAAAAATAGTATCAAAAAACTAAAAAGTAATGGGAGTCTTCCGAGTAAATCTATAAGAATAGGATACAGATTTAGAACTGCTGTATAGTCTGTATTATACCATCAAATAAGAGTCGTGAGTGACGCAAAATAAAAAAGCAATCCAGTTGCTCGGTAACTGTTAAATTGTAGATTTTTTTCTTTAAAAAGAAAAATAGCAAGGATAATAAGTACCGGAGAAAATATCCAAATATAAAGACTTCAAAAAGCTTGAGTCAAAAATCAAAACAAATATCGACCAATCACTGATTCGGTATCTCAGAGAAATGCTACGACTCATAAAAATAAAAATATAAGCGCGCAGGCAGTTGTTATATATTCGTTTGGAATCTGAGAAATGATGGATTTTTTTCTTCGTGCCACGAGTTTGGGAGTAATACAGTAATGGTATGAAACTTAGTATATACAAAAAAACTCCCAATTCAAGGAGTTTAATGCTATTAATGTATAGTTTCACTGTGAGATCAGAGGTACAATTCTGGAAAGTAGTCAGCAGATTTTATTACAAAAATCTTACCATCATTGCACTTGCATTCAATAATCATTCAGGTAATAGATTTTTCTTTTATTTTAAATGACGAAATTTTCAGTTCACTTTCAGTCTCTCAATATATTTCTCAGCTTACCATTGATTGAATTGTATAATATGTCTCTTGCGTATTTGTATTTTTTCAATTTTGCGAAATGACGATTACATCTGATTCAGTTTGGAGAACTTGTACTACATTTCTTGATATAATATTTATTTCTCTTTTCGGATCAGAGTTGTTTTGAGTATCTTTTGGATAATAACTTAAATTAAAAACTTCGTTTGAGGCAACTTTTCCGTCTTTTGAAATGGAAGTATCTGTATAAATCGTACATATAGTGATTCCTTTGTTTGTTTTCAGTAATTGCCTTAAAACTCAAGGTTGTTCAGAAATAATTTCTTTAGTATGAAAATTTCTTAAAAGGATTTGTAATCTTCATTTTTCTCGCTTTTCTCATTTATGATATCAATTAAATTCTAAATAAGATGTTTCGATAACATAGGGTTCCCCATCTCTTTCAAATAATCAGTACATGTTTCACGCAAAATTTTTAATTTGATTATGATAGTTGACTTCTTCCTCCAAACAATAAATATAGAAATCTGTTGGTTGATTGGAATCTGGATAGACAGAGAGTAAATAGGTTTTTCATCAAATTATGTAAGTTTCCAAATGTTCTCCATCTATTTCAGCGAGCTCTCCTGTTTCGAGATTAAGAATGACTGTTTTTAATCCACCGGTAAAAAATAAATAAGAATCTAGTTTTGTATAATAGTCATCACGCAAATTTATTTCAGCATATATCTCTCAATCTAATTGTAGAGTATGGATTCCTTCAGTTTTTGATTTATATACTACATAGGAATCTCATGAAGCAGTCAAGTCATATTCACTTTCGATATTTCAAGACTCTAATGCTTCATATATTTTATATCGCGTAAGGCAATCTATGACGCAAGCTCTATATTCTCACGCAGCTAGCTCAATAAATGATGGAGGAATACTCATTTCTAATTCCTGCATTGCTGCAGTAAAATCTAATTTTTGAAAAAAATCTTCAAAATCTTGTGGAGTAATTTTACTCAACGCTTGAAATCAAATTTTATCTACTTCTCAAAATTCCAAAGCTTGATTCAAAGCCTTCTGAACTGGAGCTCAAAATCTTTCAATAATTTTTTTTTGAAAATCATTTGAATCGTGTATTACACTTAATAATCAATCAAGTCAGTTTTTAATTTCTTCTCTACTTCAATTTGGAGTATTACTTGTCATATTAATTAAATTTAGTTGGAACTGTTTGTTCTTCAGTATCACTTAGGTCATAGACTTGAGAATTTTTTAATTTTTGTAAAGCAGAAAAATTTTCTCAGTCATAATCGATAAATAAACTTTTTCATGTATCTAAAAATAATCTTAGTGTAGAATTATTTATCATTTCTCAAGTAAGAAATCAAATTGCTTGAATGTATTTTTGAGTTATATCTAGAATATTTTTACTTCCATCCATATTTTTTATTATTTGAATAAGGTTTTCTCCTAAAATAATTTTTTCTCATGAATGTTCTTCAAAAGTTGTAGAGTGTTTTTGAACATGAAGTAGATATATATTTCAATTTAAGTTAATTGAATCATAATAACGAGATTTTTGGTATTCTCCTCATTTCAGCTCTAATTCATTTAAAGATAGAATTCAACTCAAAGAATTAAAGAAAATGTTTCAGACTTTTATAAAACGTAAATGACAAAATTCTTCTCATGTAATAAACAACACGTCTAAATTTTTTGAAGAAAGATAATTACAATATTCTTGAGAAAAATTACAACATTCTCACAAATAGAATATTTGTCACAAATCTTGGTTAGTAGGTTTTAGGTATGAAAAATCAATTTCTTTTAAAAGCTTCATAGCTTCGAGAGACTCAAGTATAGAAATTGTTTTGAGTTTCGCTGCTTCTAAAACTTCTGGTGATATACTTAAATCTGGATATCCATGTTTATAACTAATACGGGCAATAGCTGTATGAGTGGGTGGAGATGAAAATTTTAAATCTGGAGTTTCTTCTCTATTTGCATGAGTATATTGACTAGAATTCACCATAATTTTTATTTTTGAGAAAGTTTTATAATTTTAATCTAATAAAAAAAGAGACTTTTGCAAATCTCTTTTTTTATATTGTAATAAATTATGCTGCTATCATATAATCTTTTTTGATTGCTTGAGCTGTTTGATTTTCTGCTGCGCCAAACATTTTAGCAAGTCTGGCTGTTATTGCAATAGATTCAAGTTTTTGCACTGCTTCGAGCGCTGCATTAATACTCTTGTTATATTGTCAGAGTGCTTCAGAAACTTCAGAAGAAAGATTTAGATTTTGTGTTTGTGTATTTTTCATGGGTGTGTAATTATTGTAATTATAATAAATGTTTTAATTTCTCGCTACCGTTAGTTGTCACTGGGCATGTAAGGTGGCATTGAGAAAATAAGTAGCTTCTCATCTAGTAATATTTTTTTGTGGTTGGAAATAATTTGACCCGAACTGGTCTTTCCATTCATAACTTTTCCCTACTATACTTGCTAGCTTGGATTCAGTCTCTGGTTCCATGTCTCTATAATCTCTCGAAGTTGCATCTATGACACTCATTCAGAGATATTTATAATTTAGTTTTACAAAATCTTCTCGAGAAATATAGCTCGTATTTCCACTTGGTTCTGCTGCAAGTTCTTTAAGTCTTGGTCGTAGTACTGCATTATTTTGAATACTATTTCTAATCCAAGTTACTGCATCTTTTTGAGTAAGATCTCTATCTTCTAAAAAGTATCACTTATTTACTCAAGACACTATTCCAGCTTGTATCATACTAATTACTGAATCATAATATGGGTATGATTGTACCAAACCTGTTGGAGTAGAAACTTGAATTTTTTCTTTTGCAAGAAGTCACTTATTACTATTTAAACTGACATTTGTATTATTTTGACTGAGTGATCTATATTCAAAGAGTAACAGACCTCAGATTGTATCA
Organism: bacterium; assembly: GCA_024635485.1. Taxonomy (GTDB): domain Bacteria; phylum Patescibacteriota; class Gracilibacteria; order BD1-5; family UBA6164; genus JAACSU01. Next base: position 65,176 of record JAGXIV010000017.1, read on the forward strand.
GAATAGTTAAATGTAAGTGAATCTGTAAATTCTTCATCATAACATCTTCTTTTGTATATTTGAAAAATATCCTTTATTTCTCATCTTTTAATACAATATTGTATATCTCAATCATTTTCATTTTCAAATGTAAAGCTTCATTTATATTCTGCTTTTAACATATTATTTCCATACTGATCTTTCATTAGTACAACACCAGGAGTACTTTCTCATAATACTACTTTATCTTTTATGTAGAGTTTTGAACTTTGTACTTCAGGGGTCTTTCAAGCTCAGGTAACGGTCACAGAAAGTGTTTTTACTACTTTTTCTCCTACTTTGATATCTATAGAAGTATATCCTGAACTTAGACCAGTAATCGTAATGTCTCTTGTACCATTTACAAAGTTATAAAAACTTTTTGGAAAAACAGAAACTTTTGTTTCATCATAGTCAAAACTAATATTTCAAGGAGTGCTTCATTTAAATGGTTTTCCTCTTCTATCAAGTATTTCTAATGTAGTTACTTTATTTTCATTTTGTGATATCTGAGATATAGGACTAATGAAATTTAGTTGGAATGAATCAAGAAATTCTTTTACTTCTCTTGCTTCTATCTCTTCTCGAGTTAAGAGTTTTTCTCTTGATATAGTTTTTGTGACTACTTCACTCGTGTTATTTACTGTTTCAGTATTTGAATCAAGGTTATTTGTTTCTCCTGCTACATATTCTAATGATGAGTAATCTTTTTTAGCTTGATCTCTTGTTTTTGGTCCAAACCAACCAGCTCCATCATCACTCCAAGATTGTATAACATTGCTTGCAAGTTGATATTGTATTACAGAGCCTTCTACATCTTTGTAGTCTCCATTAATTTCTCCAGAATAATATCCAAGTTTCGTCATTACTCGTTGAACAGCTCGAACATCATTAGAGTCTCAATATTCATAATAGACTGTTACATTAAAGATATATTCATCACCATCTTTAAATGTATTACTATTAGTTGGTGTAGTATTTTTTGTAACATTAGTTGTACTCGAACTAATTTTATCTAAAATTGCGCCATTGGTTTCTAGGAAAGCGAGAGGATCAAGAGTATTTTTGGCAAGTTCACCAAAACATACTCATTTCTCAGTTATTTCATAGTATGAATACGGACACGCACTATAATCATAATAATACGGATGAAATGGAGTTTTTAAATCAATTTGAAAGTGTAAATGGTTTCATGTTGAATTCCCAGTACTTCAAACTTCTCCAATATTTAATCATACATTTACTTTTTGCCCCTTTGTTACAAAGCTCTTAGAAAGATGCGCGTAGTTTGATACTACATATTTTCATCTGATTTCATGTTCGATTGATATATAATTTCCCCAAGCAAGATCTTTTCAAGCTTCAATAACCGTTCCATTTGCAATTGCATAGACAGGAGTTCATTTTGCAGTTGCAATATCGGTACCTTGATGTCATCCATTTCCTTGATCCCATCAATATTTATAACTTCATCCCCAAAGTACCGTATAGATTCTTGTAAAATCATTATACCCACCTCCTAAAGAGGCATACTTTTCATATTGATCGGTATGTAAAAGTGGGAAATCTTGTTTACAATTAGAAGCTAATGTTCAAAACTCTTCAAATCTACATTCAAGTTTTGACATCGTCTTTAATGGATAAATGATATCATCAGATCCAGCGTATGATACTCCAGGTATTAAATCTATAAAAAAGAATAATAGCAGGAGTATACTCGATGTTTTTTGTATTTTTGTATTCATACAAGTGTTTTAGAAATATTATATTCAAGCGAGATATCTTTTTAATTTCTTTGACCAGCTATTGTATTTGGTTAGAATAGAGTAGCATTTCAGAAAAACATCTTTATTGACTAATTATTATATGTGTACATAATTTATTTCTGTAAATATATTACAACATAATTAATTACTATTGTCAAATATCTCATTCATTTTATAAAACATTCCTATGAAAATCTTTGAATTAAATCTCTTTGGATTTACTATTGCTCCTACATACTACGGATTAATGTATATCTTATGATTTTTGTATGGTTTATGGTTCTTGAAGAAAAGCTGAAGATATACTGACAAACAACAAGAAAATCTCTTTTTATATATATTTACATGAGTATTAATTGGATGAAGAATTTGATATATTCTATTCTATAATTTATCTTCATATATAGCTCATCCACTCAATATATTTAAATTCTGGGAGGGGGGAATGAGTTTTCATTGAGGTTTTTTATGAGTTGTTATAGCTCTTATACTTTTTACTAGAAAATATAAGACTCCTTTTTGGAAACTTGCGGATGATATTGCACTTATAATACCAGTAGGTCTTTTTTTTGGAAGAATTGGAAACTATCTTAACAAAGAACTTTTGGGCTTTCCATATTCCTGATTACTTGCAGTTCAGACAAATGATGGTTCATACTTCCCTTCTCCCCTCATAGAAGCCTTATTAGAATGACTTATAATATTTGTTATTCTTAATATTGTAGTACGTCAACAAAAATTTTCATGACAAATTGCAGCTCTATTTCTTGTTCTCTATGGAATATTTAGAACTTTTGTAGAACTTTTTATTCGTCTTCCTGATCCTCAAATTTGATATTATTTTTGATTTTTTACACAAGGAAGTTTTTTAAGTATGCCTATGATTCTCGTTTGAATAATCTTATATATTTATCTCAAAAATAATGATACAGCAAAATAAATATACAGTATCAAATGCGCTTATAGCTATTTCTATTGTTTTTACTCTCTTGAGTTTTTACTACCCACTTGCTCAAAACTTATGATTAAGTAATTATGATTTCAATGCATGAAACTATGTACTGTGGTTCATACAACTCTTTAGTTCAAACTTTATTCACTGATGACTCATGCATCTTTTATTCAATAGTATTTTTATATATTATTTTTGAAATATTGTTGAGATTATTATAGGAAAAAAGAAGATGATTTTATTTTTTGTGTTAAACGCGATATTTACTTGAATCTGAATTACTTTTTTAAGTTCTGGGATAACAATATGAATTAGTGGATTTGCTCTTGCTTTACTCAGTTACTATACCATAGAACTCTGGAATAAAAATAATCCAGAATATAAATGATGAATTACTGCTATTATTATTAATATAGCTATTTGATTTACTCCATGAATTAGCTTTCTCTGACATTTTCTCTGAATGATATTTGGTTGATTATATTGGTGCATAAATAGATATGTATTTAATTGACAAAGATAATTATATAACTATTATAAATTAACTAATTTTTAAATAATTATATGCCTCAGGTCAATTCACATTGAATAGACTCTCCCTCTTCTCCACTTCATAAATTTTGAAATATTCTCAGAATTTGAGTAGTATCACTATGACTTTCTCTTTCCACTTCTCAAGCTGTAGCAGAAACTCAAGAATCTCTGAATCAGCTTATGTATTGTGATTTTTGACCCTTAGATTTATCTCAAATTACCACGGATTATACAGTAGTATCGTGAGATACTCTATGAAAAATCGCACTCAAAAATAATGTCCCTATTCAAGATTTACTGCTTGTATGGAATTATCTCAATCCAGAAAGAAATGAAAATAGTATTCAGATATGAGAAGTATTTTCTATTCCAAAATCAGATGATGAAACACTTGTAAAGATCTCACTTTATAGAGAACAAATTCAGAAAGAACAGGATTTTAAAAAAGTAATTGAGTATTGGCAAACAGATCAGGAAGATAAAATTCTTGAACAATTTTGATATAATATTTTTCCTACACAACCAACAGGACTTGGAATTCAAGATTTTAATAATTCAATACTTCGTGAGTATACTAAATCGCCACGAGCCTATGGTCCTAGAGTAGTAGATATCGATCTACAGAAGTTAGTTATATGTGCAAATTTGAGTCGTTCTGCAGATAGATATGCTATATGACTCAGTGATGAACTTCCTGAAGATGTAATGCAGTGGCTGTTACAACAAAATATGGACGCATGGATGTTTACTGAGTGATATACAAAGATATGATATACTCAAAAACTCAATGCACGAGAAATGTTTACATGAAGACTATCAAAATGATCAAATCCTATACTTGTAAGTGAGCGAGATAATTATGAGAGCTATCTTGTAGAAATGCAGGAGTATTTTAAGACACAGTGAGTAGTAGGAACAAAAATCCCAGCTTTCTTTTTGTATACCAATGCAATTCCTTCAATTAATGCTTATAAAAATTGAGAAAATCCAAATTCTCATGTTTTTTCGTATATGTGAGAAAGTATAAATGATCCATTTAGAGCAGATGAATTTATGCCAATTTCAAATGGAAGAGTTTTAAATACTTTTCAAGATGGTATGAGTGTCCTTGATTATTTAAGCTATGTTTCTCAGGATTTATGAGGAATGTTTAATTCTCTTTCTCCTGCTTCTTTCAATAAAATACAATCAAATCTTGTAAAATATGCTCCTTATATAGAATTCTATATTAACTGAGAAAAAATTGATATAGAAGCTGAGTTTGCAAATCCAAGTATCGGAATCAATACAACAGATATGATTCAATTTTGATGAAGTATTGTTTTTGATTGATTCCATGTGAACACTTCAGAAAATGAAGATCTCAGAGAAAATATGAATATGCGTTTACTTCCTCTGTGGTCAGTTTTATCTCTTGAAGTATACTTTCCAACAGAAATATTAGAAACACCAGACTCTATACTAGATTTGGCTTATACATCAAACTATTGAGATATTTTACAAAAAATTGAGAAACAAGATGTATTTGATCTCAGAGAATGAGATGATATAAAAGCAGTTATTTTAGATGTCATTGCGCAAGAAGAGTTTTGAATAGATAGTTACTGAGAGTTAACTATAGAACAAAGCGAAACAGCACAAGAATACTACAGACTTCAATCACTGGCGTATCAAATGTATTGATACCAAACAAATGGTGGAGCAGAGTGGAATGCAAGTGCGACAAAGGTAAACGCTCCAATGTATTATTTTAATACAGAAAATATTCAACAGGTATATAACGAATATATTTTTCGAAAAAAAAGTGACTATTATAAAAGCTTACGAGTTAACTGTGAAAACTGAGAATTACAAAGGCTTCCATTTTTCCAAATTCAATTTTTTCCTGGAGATAGTTCTACAAGTTTATTGTATCAATTACAATATCAATTACATTATACACATCCAGAACTTGCTAAAAAATTATCTGACTTTGATCGAATTCAAAAAAATGCTTTCATAAAGAGTATTTTTTGAGAAGAGGTTGCTTCATGAAACTTTCCTGCTTGAAAATCAATGCTTGTTTGAATAGAGAAAGTAACAGTTTTAATAGAGCTTTTATGAGTAGATATATTTGAAACTGATTTTATACTCCAGGATGAAAATGGAAACAGAACGATAGATACAGATTTAATAGCTGCATCTACGACGAATCCTACGATGCAGTATCTACTCAGTTATATCTTAGCAAGTGAGTCTTATATACCTTGATTTGATGAATCTCTGTGAGAATTTTATAGAGAAACATTTTGGATGCTCTTTGATAATACACTGACCTCAAGAAGATGACTTAAAGATATTTTTTATTATGTTCAACAAGCTTGATATACACAAAAAATAAATACTGAACTCAAAAAATATTGAATTTCTGAAATATTGTCAGACGCATGACTTCCAACTTGAGCTCCGACTATTAGTTCATTTTGAGATTTTCAATTTCGTTTTTTTAACCTTTTTGAAAAAAATTACAAAGATAAATGGCCAGGAAATAATCTCTCATCAAATATAGAGACAATCCTTGCACCTGAAAGTCCTTACACAAAATATATAGATACAATTGCAAGCACAAATCCTAATATTGTAGCTCAAGATTTAGAAATACTGCATCAAATTTTAGAACTTATAAGTGGAGATATTATTAATTGAAATGGCTGAAAAATCTATGATCTTATGAAAGATTTAATGAGACTTGATAATGGAACCCATAGTAACATCATTTGAAAAATACTTTCCATCGAAATGATGAATGTAAAGATGACAGAACATTTTGAAAATATTGCCACACAAATTACTCTTTCTGGTTGAAGTTTAGAGAATTTTAATGATGACATGAGGAGAAGATTTGCTATCACTGCAATGTTTACAAACAACATGAGTGAGTGAAAAGAGATACTTGCTATCACAGAAAACTATATAGCAAGACTCATCCTTACACTGGACGAGATATATCCGAATGTGAGAACGAAAGAATTTCCAGAAATGAAAAAATGATCTTGAATGTTAGATCAATTAGAATACTGAAATGGAAAATTTAGAGAAAATATGTGAATATATCTAGAAATGCTCTCACAATATCCTCAAACATGAGATGTAGTATTAGCAAATCAAGAACTTAGTAAACTCACAGAATTTACAGAAAATTATACTAAAACAGTATTAAATTTCTTGGATAACGATATTTTTGAAGAAATACTTCGTGAAAATAATAAAGACACTTCTATTATTCCTACACTTCCAGAATTTCAATGAGCAAATGATTCATATTTCAAGAGTCTTTTTCGATATGTGAATAATTATGAGAGTGTTTCCAAAAGAATTGAGAGACCAGAATTAGTTCTAAATGACTTAGTAGCTCTTTGAATATTAGCTCAAGTTCTTTTAGGTATGGGTGTAAGAGCGCCTTTTGTATTAATTGAATTTTGGATAAGTAGGACTATAAAATTAAATAAAAAAAGAAAAAAGAATATTATAAAATGAGATAAAAAAAGAAAAAAAATTAAAGATAATAGGAATATATGAAATGCCAAAAAAGTACTTACTAGAGCTGTTTCAAAGGTACAAGATACAGAAATAAATGATTATCTTATGAAAAGAAATAATCAACAAATAGACTCAGATTATAAAGTGAAGAGTCAAACAATGAAAGGATTTCCTTTAAATTGAGAATTATTAGATGGAAATTATCTCATTACAAAAAGTGATGGAATAAAAGATTATACATCATTTGAGAATTATGAAGATTTAATTCTTACAAATGACCCAAAACATCCAGAATCTTTTAATTATAAGGATTGAAATTATCAGTTTTTTGATCCTCTTACTCAAATTGTAAGAAATGCCTATGCAGAAATATTATCTAAGAAAGTAGATGAACCTAAAATTCCATATATACTAAGCTCTGAGTTTAGAGTAGAAAATAAAATTGCTGCTGAATAAAAAAGAAGGAAAATAATTTCCTTCTTTTTTTATTTACGCATCTACTTCTTCTGATTCACTTGCTTCTGCCATTCTGGCATTGAGCTCATCCCAGACATCTTTTGGGATATTTTTTGCTATTTTGACATCTGGATAATTCTTGGCTGCAAGAAATGGTCCTCTTCGTGATCATTTTACCACCATTTCTTCCCCTGTTTCTTCATCGACTAAAAGTCATTTTTTTGCGAGTATTTCTTCTAAGAGCTCATCTTTTTCTGATTTAATCTTCCCTATCCATTTTACTTTTGGATACTCACTAGAAGCCAGAAAAGGTCCAAATCTCCCTACTTTTACTACAACAGTTCCTTCTATTCCATCTGGACAAGGTTTTCCTTCGTATTTTGCTCGAAGTCCATCAAGCATATCACGCTCTTCTTTTGGTTGTTCTATATGTTTACATTCTGGGTAATTTGAACATCCTATAAACTTTCATGCTTTTGAGAATTTATATACAAGTTCATTTTCACATAATGGACATTTTTTTCATACAAGTTCTACAACTTTTTCTGCTTTTTCACCTGCTTCTTCTATACTCTTTTTGAGTGTTCCTTCCCAAAACTTGGAAAGCATTGTTTGAAATTTTACTTTTCACTCTGCAATGGTATCAAATTCCTCTTCGACAGATTTAGTAAAGCTGTACTCCATCATTTGTGTAAAATATTCTTGAAGAAAATCTGTTACAGTAAATGCTGTTTCTGTAGGATGAAGGTATTTTTTATCTTTTTTTTCTACATATCATCGATCAATAATTGTAGATATAGTTGGTGCATATGTAGAAGGTCTTCCGATTCATTCAGCCTCAAGTTTTTTAACGAGACTGGCTTCGGTAAATCGAGCTGGTGGACGAGAAAAAGTTTGTACTCAGATTATATTTTTTGAAAGAGCTTTTTCTCCTTCTTGAATTGCTGGAAGTACTCCACTGTCTTCTACTTCATCTTCTTCATCATCATTTCATTCAATATAGAGTGTCATAAACCCATCAAATTTAATAACTTCTCCTTTACTGGTCCATGTTTGATTTGATGCTTTATCTGGGGAAAAATGATACGTTGTAACTTCCACAATAGCATCCTCCATTTGACTTGCAAGAGTTCGTTTCCAAATAAGTGTATAGAGTTTGAGTTGTTGTGCATCTAAATCTCATTTCAGACTTTCTGGAGTTCGAGAGAGATCTGTTGGTCTGATGGCTTCATGAGCTTCTTGTGCTCCTGCTGATTTCGTTGTGTAGGTTCTTTTCTTATGATATTGTTTTCCAAATGTTTTTGTGATAACTTCTTTTGCTTCTCAAAGTGCAAGTTCTGAGAGATTCATACTATCTGTTCTCATATATGTAATGAGTCATTGCCTCTCTCCATTTCATAAATCAATTCCTTCATAAAGTTTTTGTGCTACCATCATGGTTTGTTTCACTCCAAATCCAAATTTTCTTGCACCTTCTTGTTGGAGAGTTGAAGTTGTGAACGGAGCACCTGGAGATCTTTTAGAATCTTTTTTTACACTTTCTTTAAGAGTAAATTCAAGCTCCGAAGGATGAGAAAGCTCGAGCATATCTTTTTTATTCTTTGACTCTTTTATACTCGTAATATTATCAATAAGTGTAGAGAGTATTTTCTGTACATCTTCTTTTGATTTAAGTTTCTTAACTTTTCCATCAACTTTTGAAAATATTGCAGAAAAAACACTTCAGCTAAAATCAAGCTGGACTGTTATTTTCCAACTTTCTACAGGCTTAAATGCAATAATCTCTCTTTCTTTTTCTACGATAAGCTTAACAGCCACTGATTGTACACGTCACGCAGAAAGACCTTTTCTAATTTTCTTCCATAATACCGGAGAAACCTTGTATCAAACGAGTCTATCAAGGAGTCTTCTTGCTTGTTGAGCATCTACTAAATCTATATCAATGGTTCTTGGATTTTCTACTGCCTTCAGTATTGCAGTTTTTGTAATTTCATGAAATACAATTCTCTGAGTTACCGCAGGATCTAAATCAAGTGCCTTACATAAATGCCATCAAATAGCCTCTCATTCTCTATCTTCATCGGTAGCTATCCATACAGTCTGAGCTCATTTTGCTAATTTCTTCAAGTTATTTACTGTTTTTTCTTTATCTTCTGAAATATTATATTCTGGTTCAAAGTTATTATCTATATCTATTCATAGACTTTTTTGTGGAAGATCTCTAATATGTCACATAGAAGCTACTACTTGATAGTCTTTTCCTAAAAATTTTTCTATAGTTTTTCATTTTGCTGGTGATTCCACGATTACGAGATTTTTTGCCATGTTTGTGTATTTTTTGTATAGTATATCAACACTACTTTATAAGCTTTGATTTTTATGTCAAAAAAAAATAGTTCTTCTTAATATCTATGTATTTTTTTCAAGTACTATTTCTAATTTAACAACTTGTACTGCAAAAGTATATTAGAGTAAGGACAAAAAAGATTACTTAACGCAGCGAAAACCAATATTTTTATATCCATAAACTGTTGTATCGTCCATATCGAGGGTAAAAATACCTGAATATATTCAATCCCATGAAGAACCTCAACGAATAAATATATTATTTGGAAGACCTTGGGAATAATAGATGCTTCACATTCCTCCTGCTGTTCATTTTAAAGTTGCTGCGCTATAGACTTTCATATCTGTCAGATTATAGATTCAATTGTCATCCCAAACAGTTGGACCAGAACTCCCTGCTACGGTAGTTTGTCCAGTATTAAATCTAGACCCATCTATAGTGTTTGCTTTATTAACATGTTCCCAAACATTTCCTGAAAGGTCCCATATAATTCAACCTCCTTGAGAAAGTGCGTGAGTACGTCGTGGATTACAGCTTATATTTCCTGATCATGTTTTAGTTGCGAACGATCTCAGATCTGTATTTCATCATTTTGCATTGCATCATAGAGTAGTATCGATACTTACTCAATTATAAAGATTTCATTGTCATATAGTACCACTACTCCAATTTTCTTTTGTTGCTTCTATGTTCCGAGCAATAGTCATCCATTCATTATTTGTCATGAGGTGATATCAATCTCACATACTCTTACAAGCAATGATAGCTTCTGCTTGGTTTATATCTGCTATAGGATACTTCCCTGCCTGTGTAATGATTTTTTTTCATGGGACATATGCTACTGTATTCCAATCTGTTCATCAAAAATTTGAGTTAGGTATACCTGCATCTTCATAAGTCATCTCATATTGTGCGACACAAAAACTATTTTTTGTTTTGAACTCTGGATTTCATGGAACTCAGATAAATCAATCTGGGCAATCTGTCGGAGCTTTATCTCAGAGACGAGTTGCGAGTAGACCATAGAGCGTGTATCCACTGGCAGTAAATGATTCTTCATTATTTAAAAGGGCTGAATATATTTGAGGAGCAGCTGATATATCTAAATACCCTAGAGTCTTATTTGCTGCAATCTGTTGAGCAGGAGTCTTAAAAGTAGAAACTTCGCCTGAAACAAGAACTCAGAGTTTTTTTCCATATACTTTTGGATATCTTTGTGAGTAATCTATAGCAAAAGTCTTGTATATCTCTATGTTTGGAGTTAGTGCAATACTTCCTGCTTCTTCCATGAGTGCCATCAGTTGTAAACTCTTTCTATCCTTGGTAAGGTAGTAAGTTAAAATGAGTCATCTTTAGGATCTTTTCCTCAATTCGTATAGTCTATCGTTTCTAGCACATCACTTCAAACATATCATTGATAGGCAATAACATTGCTTGCTCCACTCGCAGTTATTTCAATAAAATCATCTGGAAGTGGGAGTGATTTCTGTGTTGCATAGACTTGGAGTGAGTCTGAGAGTTTTGTGAGTTGAGAGTATCTATTGGAGTCACGAGCTCAAGTTAGATAGTTTGAATAAGATACAAATCAAATTGTAGAAAGAATTCAAATAATTGTTATAACTACAATGAGCTCAACCAATGTAAAAGCTGGATAGTTATTTTTTTTCATAAAAAAAATTATTAAATAAACTCCTGAGAAATGTATAATACTATTATTGTATAGATATAATATGTAATATGAAGTAGCTGTCAAAAAAAGTAAGCATAAGCTATATTATTCACTTTTTTCAAGTTTAATCACATATCATTTTGAAATGAGAGTTTTTATTTGTAGATTGCTTGGAATTGTATCTAGATTTAATTCTTCTGCATTTTTCGGGTTTATAACAGAATGAAAAAAATATCAAAAATTCATGAGTAATATATATGATTCGAAAACTCAAGTTACCTCATAATCTGGAAGCTCAAATCAGGCATCTATATATTCTTGCATAAGTGCTGTTCAAAATCACTTTCAACGAAAATTTTCTTCTATTCTTTTAAATAAATGACATTTTTTAACTATGAGACCTTTCTCAAATGTTCATTTTCATATCGTTCAAATCAATTCTCCATTTCTACTAAATAGTTCTAATTTACTTGTAGTTCTATCTATTGAAATTATATAATCTAAATTATCAATAGAGTCCTTAACCCTATCTTTTAATGAAGAGGAACTCCACGTTTCTTCTGTAATATCATTTGAATCTTCTTGATAAACATCCTCTAAATTTGATAATTCATATACTATACTACTAGATTTTACACTCATACTACATTTTTTACAAGATTTCTATTATCATACGGAAATTTATGATTTTCTAAATATCTTACTAATGCATAGTATGCAGACCAGCTAGAATCTTTTTCAAAAATATAAGCATTGCCTTCTGCTCTTCCAGGATGAAATTCGGAAAGTATTTTTCATAAATAACAGTTCTCATTTACAAGTGGAGTGACTCAAGCTTTCATGAGTTCTTCAAGTTTCATTGAATCACACTGTCATAATACCCCATCAATTCACTCAAAATTGAGATTTTCAATATTTTTTTCAAAAGCTATATTTTTATAATCTTTTCAAATTTTATTTTCTCAAAAAATTATGAAATTGGCTGGAAGAATCTCTAATCCTTCTATTAATTTTTGAGTTACTGTATCATCTGAAAAAGATATTCAAACGAGAATTTTAGTTCGTTTTGGAAGATTATACTTTGTTTTAAGTATATCTCTTTGAATACTTTTATTACTCATTATATCAGTTATATTCATGTGTTGCTATGGATATTATTGCTATCTAAGAGTATCTTAACATATCATTTGATAATAATTCAAATATTTTGGTTTGACAACAAGCCAAAAAAACTAGCAAAAATATATATTTGTTTATAATACTGCAATAATTTTAATATAAAGTATGTCAAAAAGCTTCTGGCAAGACCAAATACATCACCATGAAAAATTAGTATTTTTAGCTCCAATGGACGGTTACTGAGATAGTGCATATAGGCAATCTATGAAACGAATTTCGCCTCATGTATTTTGTATAAGTGAATTCTATAGTGCTGATGGACTCATTCATTCAAAGTTTCTCGCTGATAGTGTGCTTCCTCATCAAACGATAGAAGATCCACTTATTATTCAGATCTTTGGAAAAGATCCAGAGGTATTTGCAAAGGCTGCAAAAATTATTTCAGATCCATCATATAATATAGCTGGAATAGATGTAAATATGGGCTGTCCAGCTAAAAAAGTGGTGCGTAGTGGGCATGGTTCGAGTCTTCTTATCAATGAAAATACTGCCTTTGATATAGTAAAAGCACTCGATGAAGCGACTCATTTACCTATTTCTGTAAAAACAAGACTCAGTTTTGATGGGAACCAAGATTTGATTAAATTTGCACAATGACTCCAAAAAGCAGGTGCAAAACTAATAACAATTCATGGGAGAACTGCGAAACAAGCTTATACATGAAATGCAGATTTTACGAATATATATGAACTCAAAAAAAATCTTGATATTCCTGTTATTGGAAACGGAGATGTTGAAAACTATGATGATGGAATGAGTAAAATTCAAAATCTAGATGGATTTATGATTTGAAGAAAAAGTTTTTGAAATCCTTGGGCTTTTTTGGGAACTAAACACTTTGAATCTGGAATCTGGAAAGATCATATAAGTTGATTTAAAAATGGAATCTACCATCCTACACTAGGAGAAATGTTAGAAGCTATGGACTTCCATGCTGAGAAATTGGTCGCAACAAAAGGAGAAAAAAAATGATCGCTTGAAATTAGAAAACATTTAGTTCAGTACATAAAAAGTTTTCCTTGAGTAAAAGAATATAGAAAAAGACTTGTAACTACAGAATCGTATGGTCAAACTCAAGAGACTATAGCAGAACTTCGCAATAAATTTTCTGCTGACCTACTGAAAAGACCAGGACTTGGAGAAATAGAATAAATTATCGATTCAAAAATCTTATAAATATCCTTTCAAGTTCTTTTTCTATATCTTTTTCTTCCGAACTCACCAGCTTTCATCGTTTCATATCAGAATCAAAATTTAAAAGTTCAGTATATAAGAATTGTAAATCCTGTAGATTGGACTGATGTCTTTTTTGAATGAGAAATTTTCTTTTTCAGAGTTTTAAGCTCTCATCTATTTTTTGTAATTTTATTTTTTTATCTTTTAGAAGCTCTATGTAGAGGAAAACTCTCAAATTAGCTATGAGCGACTGATACAATTGATAAATATTAGAAAATTGAATAAGATTGGAGAGATATAAAAATAGTTTGTTCTGATCTTTTTCAATAATTGCATCTATACATTCGAAAATAGATTCTTCAAATTCTGGAAATATATTCTCATTTACATCATTGAGTGATACATGTTTTGATACTATCAATAATTTTTGTATTTCAGAGAGTGATTTTTGGTAACTGTTCCCTTTTAACTTGATAATTCTTTGTAGCGCTGAATTATCGATAGAATCTCAAAATACAGTATGGAGTTTTGAAAAAATATCTGAGTCTTGAGCGATAGAAAAATCTTTTACTTCTGCATTTTTAGCAATAGTTTTATATCATGAAAGTCTTTTATCAGGACTTTCAGACATAAAAATAACGAGTATTTCTGAAGGGATTGATTCTAAACTCTGTTGAATTATTCATTCAATATTTTCTGAATTTGATAATTTAGTTCAAGCTCAATACGGATATCAATCTATAATTACGAGTCTTTTTTCTGAAAATAAACTCCGTCAAACAAGTGATTCTTGAAGTTCACTCAGAGAATATTCATCAAGCGAATGAATATGAGTTACGTTTTCTGGACCAAATTTAGCTTCAAAAGCGTGTTTCCATTTAAGGACTTCTTTTTGAATAAGAAAGCGAGAATTTCATTGGAAAAGATAGAGCATTAGCCAAGAAGGTTTTTAAGTATTTTATTATCGCTTGTTTTTAAAATATCACGTATATTTCTTATTGAAATGAGACTTTTTTTAAGAGAGAGTAAGTCTCTAGGTCCAGCTCTTTCGAGTGAGAGACGAGTGAGTATCGCATCTATGTCTGAAATATACTTAAGTTCACTTCTGATACTATCTAGTAAAATTTTATCTTCTACAAAGGCAGATATAAAACTTTGTCGTTTTTGTATTTCTTTTATATCTTGAAGAGGTCTGAGAATTTGTTCTCTCAGAAATCTTTTTCACATTGGGGTTTGGGTTTCATCAATTACTCATAGAAGTGTTCCATGTTTACTAGAAGCAGTAGCTAGATTATATACGAGATCAAGACTTCGGATAGTAGTTTGGTCTAATTGCATAAAACCATCGAAACTTTTGTACTTGAGTTGATGAATAAATCATAAATCTGATTGTTGATTTTCTGAAATGTATTTTAACAAAAGAGCACTGGCTTTTTGAGCTAATGATTTTTTTTCAATTCCAAATGATTCTAAGTTAGCAACTCAAAATCGTGACTTCAATAATTTATATGAATCCTCATGATAATAATAGTAGTATATATTAAGTCAGAATTTCTTGGATAAAATCTCAAAAATCATATCGTTTCACATACTATCTTTTTCAAGAATTACTTCACTTGGAGCAAGTTTATATAGTTCTGTAGCACAAGACTCAAAATTATCAAATTCACTACAACTAAATTCATGAAGAGAAAAATTCATAATACTCAGACCATATCTCTCTCATACATGTACTAATGCCACACTCATTTGATCTGGAGCCCCAGACTCATAGTCCTCTCATTCTAATCAGAGTGTAGCTGGAGTAATTATGCGTGTTACTTTTCTCTCAACAATTCCCTTATCTTTAGGATTTGAAATTTGTTCTACAATGGCTACTTTGTAACCAGACTTAACGAGTTGAGGTAGATATTTCTCTTTTGCATGGTATGGAAATCAAGCTAAGAGAATCGGAGTATCTGCATTTTTATTTCGACTCGTCAAAGTGATTCAAAGTATTTTGTGAGCAATCTTTGCATCTTCTTCAAACATTTCATAAAAATCTCACATCCTAAAAAATATCACACAATCACTATTGGCTTGTTTGATATCATAAAACTGTTGCATAGCAGGAGTTACATTCATAGGAGTTTTCTTACAGAAAATTGCTTGGTACGCTTATGCTTCTTTTGATAAGCTTGTGGGTCAATATCTCTTGAAATTGCAAGTAAAACGGAGAGTCCAAGTGCAAGAGATAAGAGAGATGAACCACCATAACTAATAAATGGAAGAGTAATTCAAGTCAGAGGAACTATATTTAGATTTACACCTATATTTATACAAGCTTGTAAGAGTATCCAACTGGTGATTCAAAAAGCCGCATATTGGGCAAATAAATCTGTTGAATAGCGTGATATAAGGAGTCCTCTATATCAAATATAGCTATAGAGTCATAAAAGCACTACAGCTCAAAGAAATCATAGCTCTTCGACGATTACAGAGAAAATAAAATCTCACTGTACTTCTGGAAGATATCAAAATTTTTGAATTGATTGTCCAAATCAAAGTCATGTGAATCATCCACTTCATATAGCAATAAGAGCCTGCTCTGTCTGATAATTTATAGTTTTATTATTAATAGCATCTTGATTATCAGCCAAAAAATTATCCATTCTTTGGGTAATATATCACAGATTATTGATATTTTTTCAACTTACTGGATCATAATCTCACGCAAGATATATTCATACTGCAAAGCTTACCCCTAGTAAAAATAACAAAAGGAGATATCGCACATTAGCTCATGCGATAAAAAACATCATAAATGAAACGGGTACAACCACAAGGATTGTTCAAAAGTCTGGCTGTGCACCTACTAATATGAGGATAACTCATAATACGAGGGCAAATGGAATAAATCATTCATACAGAGTATGTAAATATTTTTTATATTGTTTAAAAAAAGCAGCAAGATAAATAATAATAGAAAATTTTAAAAACTCCGTTGGTTGAATCGTGAATGGGATTCAAGGAATGGAGAGCCATCATGTTGCTCACTTATAACTTTGACCTATTATAAGTACTAAAACAAGTAAAAAAAGTGAGAATCCAAATATTTGTTTTGAGTATATTTCATAATACTTGTAAGGGATTTTTACTAGTATTCCTACCATTGCAAAAGAAATGAGTACATGACTAATATTTCTCACGACGTAAAAATGATTATAAGCAGATTCTATAAGTCCTGCATTTGCCATCACACTTGTCACACGAAAAGAACCATATACTGAAACAGAACTTATCATAATCATCCCAAAAACAACCAGTGCTAATACGGTAAAGAAAAGTTTGTAGTCAACTGATTTAGTAGCCATTAGTATCCAAGTAATTGATTAAGTGTAAATTGAACTTCAGGAAAAGTCATAAGAATCAATCCTCTTATGAATGCCAGTATAAGAATTATGATAATTGGTGTAAAATCAAAAGCTCAAAATCTACATGGAATATACTTTTGAACGAAGCTGTAGAGAGGATGTAATATATCTCTCATAAACTTTGGTCTAAATCTTAATCATAATAGACTTAACCAAGAAAGAATTATATCAAAGATTACTATATATTCTATAAATTGGAGAAAAATGATTATTGCAATGAGAATCGTAGTCATAGAATTTTATTTAATTTTAAATTGTAAGTAAGCATTTTCAGCTGCAGATTCTTGAGCCTTTTTTTTACTGCTTCAAGTTCAACTTCCTATGTGTCTCTCTCACATATAGATACCTACAACATAGGTTTTATCGTGGTCTGGACCAGAATCTTCGAGAACCTCATAGTGAGGGGTAATATCAAATTCTGCTTGTGTATATTCTTGAATGAGTGTTTTGAAATCCTTAAAGAGTTTATTTTCTTGAATATGAGAAAGACTTGAATATATATATTTGATAATAAAAGTATGAGCAATATCAAATCAAAGATCTAAGTACAGTGCTCAGATAAATGATTCTACTGTATTTGCTAGTATATAATCATTTTCTCTTCCTCAAGATTTTTCTTCTCACTTTCACAAAAATAGATATTCTTGAAAATTGAGAATTTTTGCAACTTCCGCAAGATTTCTTCAACGTACAAGTGCTGATCGCAAGTCTGTTAATACTCACTCCTGTGTATCAGGAAATTCTTTATAGAGGGCTTGCGTTATAACAAGCTCTAATACAGCATCTCATAAAAACTCTAATCTTTCATTGTGTTCAGGTGCAAAATCATTTCTTTCATTTACAATAGAACGGTGAATAAAAGCAAGTATGTAGAGTGATATATCTTTGTATTCTATTTTTAAATCTAGGAGAAGTTTTGAGAGTTTATTCTTACATATTTCACTTTCTATGGCTTTTTTTGTGACAACCAAATTTGAGCATTAAAAAAATAATATTTACCTGAGTAGAATATTATTTTTTAGTGTTTTGTAAAGCTTTACTCTGTATCAAAAAAGTGAAAATGTTCAGTACTTTTTATATTATCGCTTTGATATTTTTCTATATCTTGTAAAAAAGAATTGAGAATTCCATTTACTATGTTTTTACTATGATTATCACCAAAGTACTTAGAAAGTTCAATCGCTTCATTGATAGAAACTTTCGCTGGAATTTCTTCTTTTAAATAGAGCATTTCTGCTAAAGCAATAATCATAGCAAGTAAGTTGATTTTGAGCATTGTTTCTAAATCAAACTTAGGAGCATATTTTTTTATTATACTTAAAAGCTCATCTTGGTGATCTATAATCAGAGCGAACATTTGATCCAAGTAGGCATCATCTGCAGTATATTCTAATATACCTTCAAAATAAGAATTATGAAATGCAGTTTCTGAAACTGGTCCATAAATTCTGGCATAGAGTTTTTGAAGTAAATATTTTCGAGTTTTTTTACGAGATGCGTGCTGCATGAGTTGAATTTACTACAGGTAATAATAAGAGCAAGGAAGAGAGTCTATAAAAGCACAAAAAAATCTCTTACATCCTACAATGCAATGAGATTTTTTATAAAAGTAATTATATTCGAGTTACCTTTTGTTTTGATTTTTTTGCAGCGACAACTTGTCTTCCTTTGTACATTCCATTTTCGTCAGCAAAATGTGAAAGACCGTTTCCTTCAGCATTAAGCGCTACTCGGTTGAATAATTTTTTCGCTGAAAGTTTAATCCAGTTCGTAGTTCTTTGTCTACTTCTGTGTTTTGATGTTTTTTTCTTTGGAGCAAATGACATACTTCTTTCGTTATTAATAAAGAACAAAAAATTTGTTACGAGCGGGATTATAGAGAGAAATATAATGAATGCAAGTTTTTTGAGTATATTTTTTGCTTTTTATTTTAAATACATAAAATAGGATTACATATCCAGAGAGAATGGTAGAGACAGAGGCTCAGTGACCATTCCAGCAACCTACTTTGTCAAAGAAAAAAGGTGCTCACTCCTCCCCTATTTGGGAAAGATATAAACAAACAATTTTTTAATAAAAAGTTTTTCTCTTTTCTTGAGAAAAACTTTTTTTTATATCTCAAAACTGGAATGTATATTTTATTTATATAAGTATATATTATATGAAACATTTTATTAGTGCTGAATCTGTGACTTGTGGACATCCTGATAAGATATGTGACCAAATAAGTGACGCGATACTCGATGCTTGTTTAGCAGAGGATCCAGAATCAAGAGTTGCATGTGAATGTATGACTACAACTGGAACTATTATTGTTTCAGGAGAAATTACGACGAATGCTTGGGTTAATTTCCAAGATATAGCGAGAAAAGTAGTTTCAGATATTGGGTATACAAGCCTAGAAGCAGGATTTTCTGCGGATGATGTATCTGTACAAATACTCATAAATTCACAATCTCCTGATATTGCACAGTGAGTAGATACTGGTTGAGCTGGAGATCAAGGAATTATGTTTGGGTATGCAACAAATGAAAACGAAGCATATATGCCTACTCCGATATTCCTAGCACACAAACTAGCAAGAAGACTCGAAGAAGTAAGAAAAAATGGAATACTTCCTTATTTACAACCAGATGGTAAAACGCAAGTAAGTTGTGAATATGAGGACGGTAAGTTACTTAGAGTTGCAACCGTTGTTATTTCCAATCAACACAAAGCAGATGTAGATATGTGAGAACTCAGAGCTTGAGTTGAAAAAGAGGTAATTAGACATGAATTATGAGATCTTATTGACGATAAAACAGTATTTCATATTAATCCGACAGGAAAATTTGTCATTGGATGACCAAAATGAGATGCAGGTCTGACAGGTCGGAAAATTATTATAGATACATATGGCTGAATTGGGCGTCATGGTGGTGGAGCATTTTCTGGAAAAGATCCATCTAAAGTAGATAGATCTGCAGCATATATGGCACGGTATCTCGCAAAAAATATTGTAGCAGCTGAACTTGGGGACACGTGTGAAATTCAACTCGCTTATGCTATTGGAGTCGTTGAACCAGTGAGTATATATGTTGATATTACTTGAGGAATTGCTCAAGAAGAAAAAATAATAGAATGTATTCGTTCTCATTTTGATCTCTCTCAAAGATGAATTATAAATTTTCTTGATCTCAAGAAACCTATATTTCAAAAAACTGCAACATACTGACATTTTGGAAGAGATGATGTAAGTTGGGAAGAGCTCAAGAGTGTTGAACTATTTAAAAGTTTAAAATAGTCCATAGTACTATAAAAGTTTAGTAGAAATACTAGACTTTTTTATTTGATTAATTTTAATACATATCTATCATAAAATAAAGAAATATTTTCATGTTTATTTTTCATGATTAATGGATTATTAAAATAGTTATAATGAATACACAATCAAATTCTATAAACATAATACACAATTTAGAGGAAATAGGAGTTTCTGACTTTCAATCATTTTCGAGAAAAATTGTTGAGCTAGTCTTGGATTCCTTAGATGTAACGAAAAAAGATTCAGTATTACAAGACCTTAATTTACTTAAAAAAAATATTTCTCCACAGGCCCTAAGTCCAGATGGTTGGAAAATATTTAAAGAAACTGTTTGTCTTGTAGAAGAAAATATAAAATGAGAAAATGAAATAGATAATAGTATGAACTCTATTGACTCAAATTCGGAAAATCCTTATTTATTTGAAACAGAATTATGTGGAGTTAAAATAATATCTTCAAGCACACAGTTTGAATGAAAAAGAACATTATACTGTGGAAAAATATGAGATGATGAATTTAACTTTACTATTTCAACTATGCGTGTACTTAAATGAGTTATTGAAAATTATCCTCAATACTATAAGACAAAAGTGAACGATGTTCGTCCATGAAAAAAATTAATATGATTTTCTGATTGATTTGAAATTGAATATATTGCAAAATTTGGATTTAGGATTGTAAACTCTTAAACATGAAAAATAAATCACATTTAGAACCTAAGATTATAGATAAAGAGTCACTTTTTTGATTTATAGATCTGTGTTTAGCAGATAGTCATTGAGAAGAGCTAGATATTAGTAGAGCGAGTCATAAAAAAGTCAGAGAAGTAAAGGACTGCTTACATTATTTATTTGATGTACTCGATACATTAGAATTTGAAACAACAGCAGTAAAGAAGAGATTGAACTTAATATTAGAGAAAGCTGATAGAATTTTGATGACAAATTGATTTATACCCATATATGTTACTATTCAATGAATCTCTATTATCATAGATAGAGAAACATGATCTAATAATTTAAGGACGTATCACTGAACTATCAATTGAGTTGAAGTGAAACTTAATCTCAGTATGTGGAGAATTTTAAATGCAATCATAGAGAGTGATTGAAATGGCTATCAACTCAAGAGTACTGAATACCCAATGAAACAAAGAATTATACAAATTTTTCCTTCTTGATGTCTTATATGAGTGAAATGACAATGACTTGTACTTATCAGTATAGAAGATGCAAAAAAAAATAGATTAGAAAAAGAAAGATTACAAAAAAAGAGAGCTAAAAGTTTAGAAATCGATGCAGATATGAAAATTGATACTATGTATTGAGGTTTAAAAATATTAAGTTTACAAAGGAAGAGAAATATATATGAAGTAAGTATTGATTGAAAAATCCTGAAACTTGAGCTACGAACATACATTGTATTGAAAAAACTTTTAGAGAATATTTGAGATATTATCAAACTAACTGAAATCGAAAGAAAAAAATTAAGTAAAATAAGAGATATAATTTGAAAAGATAATATCTTAAATAAAAAATGAATTTGATATTATTTAAGAGATCAAAATGTCACTCTTGAGTGATTACAGCCAACAAAAACTCCAAAATTACATTATTCTAGCAAAAAAGAAACAGACAAGATTTCAAAAGATAAGGTATCAGATCAGATTCCAAAAGATGAAGATAAGAATTCTATTGAATATAATCTAGATGGATATAATCTAAAGGTATCCAAAGAAAAAACTAATGTATTCAAATTAGAATTTCTCTGAACAGAATTCACTATTGAACTTAATAATTCTGAATCATCTTTGTTTTTAAAGATTTTAAATTGATTTAGTTTTTGATTCTCTAAAAATGAAATAATTATATTAGATTACATCATACTCAAACTTGAAAGAGCTAGTATTTTTACAATTGAGTCTATGCAATGAAACTATAAGATTATTCTCAAAAAACATAAAAAAAATAAGGAAATTAAACCAAGTTCTCCTGAAAAAGTTAGAGCAGACACTACTATGAAATCATTAAAAAGACAGGTTCCCAAAGATCCCAACTTAGCTAAAGAAATGGTTGAAAACCCTAAAAAACCCTGATTTCAGATAAGAAGATGAAAATATGGTCTTTAAGCATCTTCACTGAATCTCCAAAATTCCGAGCTTGCTTTCGCTTTAAAAATATTTACAATATAACTAATATTTTTTGCTAAAAACTATGAAGAAAATTTGTATAATAGAAGATGACCAAGGTATCCTTACTTCCTTAAAACTTTATCTTGAAAATTCAGATTTTTGAGTAGTAACCTATGAATCATGAGATTGAGCTAGTGATTTTGTGAAACAAGAAAACCCAGATCTTGTTATACTTGATATTAATCTCCCAAATATCGATGGTATAGAGGTATGCAAGGAAGTGCGAAAAGATTCAAATGTTCCTATTATAATGCTTACGGCAAGAGGCTGAGAATGAGATAGAATTACATGACTCGATTCAGGTGCAGATGATTATATAGCAAAGCCATTTTCTCCAAGAGAGTTATTAGCGAGAATACAATCAATACTTCGAAGGAGTAGTGAAAAACCAACAGAAGAGAATAAATCACATATCCTGACATTTGATAACATAGAAATTGATAACCAAAAAAACGAAGTAAAAATTAGTGGGGAAATTATTTCACTGACAAAAAATGAGTACGATATATTAGAAAAAATTGTATGAGCAAATGGGAATATGGTTACTCGAGAAACACTTATGAAAGAAGTAATTTGATATGAAAATTATATGTATGATAGAACTATAGATACTCATATTAAAAATTTAAGAAAAAAACTCGACTCTAAAGATGTAATTGTGACAATCCGTGGAAAATGATATCGATTAAACGTTTAATATTTATATGTCACTGTCTCGTAAATTTGTAGGTCTCTTGATTATGAGTGTCAGCAGTATCGCTATACTTAATATAGTGGCTTTTTATAGTATGTATAATTACTATATAAAAATATATCTATCTGAAAAAATCGAATCAAGACAAGATGTTACTATTGAATATATAAATAATATTATAGAACGACAAACACTTGAGGATGTAGATACTATTTTTTCAGATGTTGAATTAGAATTTTTTGAACTACTGGATATTAATGATGGTGTTATACCGCTTGAAAAAGAAGAGAATGTTAATATCGTTGTGGATTTTTTAGTCAAGAGTTGAGTCACTCCGAAATTTATTGAAGAAATAATTCCTGAAAACAATTTAGAAAAAATTGTAGAGTTACTCAAAAATCCTAACAGTCCAGAATCCAATTTTGTAAAAAGACTTCTGAGTTCGTTAGTAATTATAAATATATTTCTGCTCCTTTGTCTCGCCGTAATAGTATGATATGTCTCAAGAAGGATAATTGCACCTATTCAAAAAGCTACGAAGGAAATACAAGAAATGAAATATGGATATACTCAAAATAAAATTCATTATGATAAGCAAGATGAAATTTGATTACTGATTCAGTCTATTAATAATCTCAATAAAAGACTCTGACTTCAAGAAAGTATTCGTAATAGACTTTTAGCAGATATCTCTCATGAGCTCAAAACCCCTATTACTTCAATACAATGCTACCTTGAATGAATATCTGATGGAGTAATAGATCTTACAGAATCAAATCTGAATGCAATTACGGCTGAAATGACAAGACTTATAGAGCTAGTTAATCAAATTATGGAATACGAAAAATTCGAAAATACTCAATTAGTTCTCCAAAAAAAGTCACAAAATCCACTAATAATAGCAGACGCCGTAAGAAGGACTCAAGAAATATATCTCAATGAGAAAAGACAAAATATTATTCTTTCAGGTTCTCGAAATATTGAAATTCTTCTAGATGCTGATCTCTTTACTCAGCTATGTTATAATGTAATATGAAATTTTATTAAATATGCTTGAGAAGATAGTACATTAGAAATAATATTATCTTCAGGAAACATAATATTTTCAGATAATTGAAATGGAATATCACGAAAAGAAATACAATTTGTTACAGAAAAATTCTACCAATGAAAAAAAGAAAAAACATGAAATATTAAGTCGAGATGAATAGGAGTATGACTCTCAATCGTAAAAAAAATTTCAGAGTCTCACTGATGGGAAACAATTATTGAGTCTGACAGCTGAAAATGATTTAGTATTACAGTAAATTTCTAATCCTTCACGAAATTTTCACATTGGAAACTAGACTCATTATAATTAAAATCTATACTAGTTATATTAAAGAGTTCACAACAATATGGTTAAGCCTTTTAAAAAACTATTATTTCTGCAGAACTCTTTAATTTAAAATATAAAAATACTATAGCGTGCTCACAAGAATCATTAAAATATTTTTTCTCATACTCAGCCTTTCAAGCTTTATGAGTGTTTTTTGAGATTCTTGAGATATTATAAATGACAAATCTCCTACCCTCAAAGAAATGCAAAAAAATATTACAACTCTTGAGCAAGAGAGGAATAATTTAAGTTTTAAGTGGGAAACATATCTCATTTGAAATGAATCACTGTGAGAAATAGTGAAACAAGATCTCAGTATTGGTCAAAAAAAGATTCTTGAATCTTTAATAAAAAATTATACCTCAAGAATATCAAATCTTGATAATGAAATAACGAGGAATATAAATAATTGAAATGAAATAGTAAGCTTACAAAAACAACAACTTCAAGTAAAACAAAATTTTTACATCTCTCTCCTCTATTATGTTCAAATTGAAAAAATTGAATCATTTAAAAAATATGTAGAAAGTGAATTAAGCTTATATGAAAAAAGTAGATATGTTGATAATGAAATAAATCAGAAGAATATAAAAAAAGTAGAAAGAGTATACCAACTTGAAGAAAAAGCTGAACAAAACTCTGAAATACTCAGAAATCAAATAGAACAAAAAATGACGAGTCAGGTGCGTTCTAAACTCTCAGAGTTTATAAATCAAGATGAATTTGAATCACTTCCAAATCATCTAAAGGTGATGATATTTGAGAAATTTGTCAGTAAGATAGATAGTAAACTCTCTGAATTATCAGCTACAGAAAATCCTACAAGAATTATAGAAGAAAAAATATTCCTATTTGAATTATTTAGAAATATACTGAGAGAATACATTTATGATTGGGAATAATTCTATACCTCTATTGTGACCTCATCTTTCTGAATTATTGTATGTTTATAGCTGAGAAATAACAAATATAAAAATATAGTAGTGAGACACATAGCAATACTTGAAATTCACATTTCAAGTATTTTTAAAATAAAAGCTGAAAATTTAAAAGCTGTAAAAGACTCAATAATTTTTTGTATTTGAGCAGGGTCTTTAAAATTTCCAGACATGAAACTTGAATAATCTAAAGAAGATGGAAAAAATATCTTTAAAATCTTTGATGCGAGTCATTGAATCAGTGAAAGAATAAATCAGAATCAAATAATATTTACAACGATATTCCACCAATTTCAACGAGTTAATCTTAGTGATTCCATAAAATTTTCCTTAGTAAAATCTTTTGCATCAAGTGCACTATAAATTGCAAAAGAAGATTTAATTCATCTATAAATTCAATAAAATATTCATAGCATTGTAGCTATGACCACACATCAAATTCCAATTGAATACAGTACACTTTTATTATCTGATCAAGAAAATTGACCTCATATAATAAAAAAACCTCAAATAATCAAAATAATACTTGGAACTAAAAGTGTATATGCGAAGATATACCAATAAGTTTTAAATATATTAGAAACGTTTCACACCGCGTATAATATAGAGTCATATATACTTACTTCTTTTTGATTAATTGTTTTTTGAGCTACGTTTATAATATGAATTTGCACTGGTATTATCAGAGTGACATAGAGAAGGAAAAAGAACAAGCCCATAGTCATAAGTAAGCTAATATAAAAGCTCATTTTTTGATCTACTAAAGAAGAATCTTCTCATATTGACACAGAATTCATAAAGAGTTGAGTGAAAATAAGAGGCAACAAGACAAAGAAAAAAAGTTGAAAAATATATACAGGAATAACAAATTCCTTCCATTTCTTTAAAAAAATAGTAAATGAGAGCTCTACTCTACTTAAAAAATCTTTATTTTTTTCTAACATTGTAATTATATTATTGATTTTATCATGTTCTATATTACTATGAATACAGAAGAAAGTAAATTAATTATGTAAAACTCTATTATGAATGAAGAAATGATGAATTTTGGCAATATGGATCAAATGATGAATTCCTCTGCTGCTTCGGGTGTATTAGATCAATATGCACCATATATCGAAATTGCAAATCAGACATCACAGGTATTTAATATATTTACATTAGTTACATTTTTACTTATTTGATGGGGGCTATATAACATTAATAAAAAATTATGAAATGAACATGCATGGATTTCATTTATTCCTGTTGTTCAATATTATAGTTTCTTTGAAGCAGGATGATTATCCTTTAAAAAATACTTTGTATACCCTCTCTTATTTATTATTTTATGAGCTATAGGAGCAATATTTACATTATGAATAAGTTTACTTGTAGCACTTATTTATTATCTGTACTGTTGGGTAAAAAATCTCAACTCAATTTCAAAAAAAACATGAAGATGAACATGGACGACACTTGGATTATTATTTTTTCCTTATATCATGTTTCCAATAGTTTGATATAAATTTGAAAGGAAAGAAGAGAGAGTTTCAAATGTGTAAAATCCTCCAAGTCTTTCAAAAGATGAAGAAATACTAGATTTATAAAATAAAAAAATACTGCACTATGCAGTATTTTTTTTATTTTAATCTTTCTTTAATATATGAATTTAGCTCAGTAATTTTAATAACTTCTTGTTCCATTGAGTCTCTATTTCTTACTGTAACATTTCACTCTTCATAATTTGTAGAATCGATAGTAACACAAAAGGGAGTCCCGATTTCATCCATACGAGCATATCTCTTCCCTACTGAACCTACATCATCATATTCACAAACAAAATCTTCAGATAATTGAGAATAAATTTCTTTTCCTAAATCTGAAAGTTTTTTTACTACAGGAAGAACTCATACTTTGATTGGAGCAATTCTTGGCGCAAGCTTGAGATAGGTTCTTTCGCCTTCAATAGTATATGCGTCACACAAAGCAGCGAGTGTTATTCTTCAAAGTCCCATAGCTGGTTCTATAACAAATGGAAGGAATCTCTTATTGTTTACTGCATCAAAATAGCTGAGATTCTGTCCTGAAGCTGTCATATGAGCTTTGAGGTCATAATCAGTTCTATTTGCAAGTGTTTCTATTTCTCACCAACCAAAGGGGTAGTTATATTCAAAATCTCAAGCTTCTTTTGAATAATGAGGAAGTTCCTCTTTTTTTATAGGGACAAATTTCACATTTTCAGATTTGAGTCCTATAACTTCTGTTAGGTATCTATTTGATTCAGATTTCCACTCTGCAAATGCAGCATCATCCTCACCTGGTGTCACAAAATATTCTAGTTCCATTTGTTCAAATTCTCTGGTTCTAAAAATAAAGTTACCAGGAGTAATTTCATTTCTAAAACTCTTCCCTACTTGAGCAATACCAAATGGAAGTTTTCTTCTACTACTTCGAGCAACATTTGTGAAGTCTACAAATTGACCTTGTGCTGTTTCTGGTCTTAAGTACGCAAGAGAAGCTCCGTCTTCTGTTACTCAAAGGAATGTTTTGAGCATTAAATTAAATTTTTTAATATCTGAAAAATTCTTTTCCCCACAATCTGGACAATGAATATTAAGTTCATCTATAATTTCTTTGAGTCTTATAGATTCCGTTTTATCTCAGGCATATCACTCTGGTTCAGGAGTTCCATCTTTCAGTTTCGCGTCAACGAGTTTATCTGCTCTGAAACGATTTTTACAAGATTTACAATCCATAAGTGGATCAGCAAAACCTCAAACGTGTCCACTTGCTTCCCAAACTTTTGGATTCATGATAAGAGATGCATCAAGGAGCATCGTATCCATTCGTTTTTGTATAAACTCTTTGAGCCAAAGGTTTTTAATATTTTCTTTGAGTAGAGACCCATATGGTCCATAATCCCAAGAGTTTGCAAGTCATCCATAAATTTCACTTCCAGGATACACAAATCATCTATTTTGACAGAGATTTACAATATCTTTCATTTCTACTTGAATTGTCATTTTTTAATATTTACAAAGATAATTTTATAAAAGACCCCAAAGATTAATATATTATTATTAATCTTTGGGGTCTAATTGTATTAGACGGTTCCACCCAAATGTTTTACTTTTATCTTATAAGCATTTTCTCTACTCTGTTTCCATAAGAGTTTTCATGCAAAAATGTAATATAAGAACTTCACCTATACTATAGAACTTGATTTTATTGTCAAAAAAAATTTAAATAAGCTTCAAATACTTCCAATCTATCTAAACAAAAAGAAGCTGCAATATATGCAGCTTCTTTTAAGTATAATTTTATAAGGCTTCGTCACTCATGAGTTTTTCAGTCATTCGAGCTTTAATGACTTCTTCCTTTTTAATAGTAGCAGTTGCTATCTGAAATATCCATCATCGAGTAGCAAGTGCATCATAATCAAAATATTTAGTAGTTATAATACCGTACTGAAAAGCAGTAGACATATAATCTTGTTGCCAATTACCACTATCAACAAATTTACTTATAGATTTTGACTTTAATACGAGTTTCATAGCTTCTGTTTTCGTAATATTATCATCCGGTCTAAATGTTGGATTTGCAGTGATATATCATTCTCTCAGAGCTGATTCGATATATTTACATGGCCAAGCATCTGGAACATCGATAAATTCACCTGTACATTTATCAGGTACATACTTTCAAGATAGCTTCATCACTATTTTCATCACGGCTTTTCTTTGGATCGGAGTTGATAGTTCATATTCCTGAGGATTGTAACTTTTATCAACGATGATATTTTGAGCTGCTAAAAAATTAGCTGCTTGAAGTTCGGTTACATTACTGTCCTGCACTTCTGCTGCATTTCAAATACTGATACATACTAAGTAAGCAAAAACTATTCATATTTTTTTCATAGATTTTTTTGTAAAATAGATAAGTAAATCTATCTTACAATACTATTTACAAATAATCAAATTATGTTATTAATAATTTAAACTTCTACTTACTGTTGAGAATATATATCATCTAGAAGCGAATTCATTATAGCTATTAAATTTTTGATCTATGAATCATAAATAATACGCAGTTGATATATAATCTTGTTGCCACGAAGTAGTTTGGTATCTTTTTTTTATATTTTGTGCTTGAAGAATTAATTTTATTGCTTCTGATTTCGTTACAAAATCATTAGGCCTAAACTTTTGATTTCAAGCAATATATCAAAATTCTAAAGCAGATTCTATATACTTACACCCCCAATCATTCTTTACATCTGTAAATATTTCTCTGCATTCTTCTCGTACTTTTTCTTTTGATATTTTCATGATTATTTTCATAAGTTCTTTTCGTGTGATAGAAGAATCGAGCATATAATTAGCTGGATCGAAACTATGAGTCATAATTATATTTTTTCGAGCTAAATATTCAGTTGCACTTCTTTCTTCACTAATATCTTTTTGTCCTATTGAGATTCAGGCATATCTATATCAAAGCTCTTTACAACAAGCACTTATATTTCAACTCTGGCATGAGAGATTTGTTACAAATTTTGTATTGATTTCATCATTTAAAAATACTGCTTCATATCAATTCGGGAGCCAATTATTTTTCTCTGCCGTTCATTTAATAAATTCTCAGCATAAATTACTGGAACTTTCAACTACGAAATATACTTCATTTTCTTCTTCTCAAAAAACTCACAGACAAAAAATCTGTGAGAAAAAAAAGACGAGTAATATTTTTTTGAAGTTCATGAATCTATAATTCAAATATTGAGTTAAATAATTCTTCAATTTCAGGAGAAATTTCTGGATCAGAACCTGTGGTTCCAGAGGTATTTACAGAAGCACTAGCATCGAAACTAAAATTGCTATCAGCTTTAGCTCCAGCAGTAAATATCCAACCTCGACTCGCATTTTGGTCATACACAATACTACCATCTATTATATTCTCACTTTGAGCCTTGGAAACATATCCTGCTCTCCAATCAGCAAGATTGTCTTTTTCTAAACCTTTTGCCTGCATTACCATTTTTAATGCTTCGATTTGAGTTACTAAATCATCTGGTCGGAATGTATTATTTTGAGCAATAAATCAAGCATTTAGAGCTGCTTCTGCATATTTACATCCCCAATCAGAACTTCACATATCAGAAAAATCACCAGAACATGATTCCGTTACTGATTTTCAAGAAATATTCATCATAACCTTAAGCATTTCTCTTCGAGTTATGTTTGAATCAAGATTATACCCTGTTATATCAAGAGAATTATCATTGATAACATTATTGCTTGCCAAAAAGTTTGCTGCTTGAATTTCAAGGTCTGTTGCAGCAGAAGTAATAGCTGGACTGAGTAAAATAGGAAGCATAAGTGCTGTAAATATTTTTTTCATAATTATATATTTATAAATAAAGTTTATTGTATTGGCAGTGATTCTAGATAACTTATTCTTTCCTCTATAGGTGGATGAGTCATAAAGATTTTTGCAAATCAACTCATACTTTTTGTATTTATTTTTAATGTTGCAAGCTTATCTCGGTTACTTGGAGCAAGCTCTTTCATTTTACTTAAAGATTTCAAAGCTGCAATCATTTTTTCTTTTCAGACTAAATGAGCACTTCATGCATCAGCTCTAAATTCTCTATGACGTGAGAATAAGTTTACAACCAGTGACGCGAATATTCAGAAAACAACCTGGAGTCCTGCATATACTGCAAAATAAGAAAGATTTCATAGTCTTCACTCCGTTCTATCATTAATGATATTTGCAATAATTCGAGCAAAAAAGATAATGAAAGTATTCATAACTCATTGTAAGAGTGCCATAGTTACCATATCACCATTTAGAACATGACTCATTTCATGAGCTACTACTCATTCTATTTCTTGAGGAGTCATAGATTGCAATAAACCAGAGGAACATGCTACTAATGATTTATTTTTACTTGGACCAGTAGCAAATGCGTTTGGTTCTATTGATTGGTAAATACCTACTTCTGGAATTGTTATTTTTGCTTTTTCTGAGATAGATTGAACTGTATCATACACGATTCTTTCTTTTTCAGATAAAAGAGAGAGTTCTTGGGTTTTTATTGGAATGATTCAATATGCTTTTTTTGCGGTCCATCGAGATATAGAGAGTGAAAAAAATGATCCTATAAAACCAAAAATTCCAGCATAAATAAGTATTCAGGTATAGCTTGCTCCAGAAGCAGCACTCAAATTAAACCCAAAAACAACTTGAATTATATAGAGTACAAGGGAAAATAAAAAAATTACCGCGATATTTGTTAAGAGAAATAATCATATTCTTTTGATTATGTTCATGTTGTTGAATTAAAAATTACAGTCTACAAATTTTATAGTTCAAGCGTCATTTGTCAATTTGAAGCATTATTTATTTGCACATTACTCACAAAGTTTCTTTTTAAAAATGTTTCAATAACTTGCAAATCATATTTGAGGTTATGACCTATAATTTGAATATCAAGCTGAAAAATATTATGTATAAAATCTTGAATTTTTACCGGATTAATTTGAGGTCCTCTATGCATCAGATTAATATAATAAATTTTAGAATCAGGGATTAAAATACTTATTCAAACAATGTGTGACTCTCTAGGATTTAAACTTGTTGTTTCAGTATCTAAAATAATATTTTTTGAAGCCTTAATTTTAGTCTCTAGTTCTTGAAGTCATGATTCTTCTCATATAATTTCCACATTAAGTCATAGGTCTTTCCATGTTTTTTTATCAATATGTTCTTCACTTAAAAGAGAATGAAACTCATATTCTTTGAAAAAATTTTGTGTATCACTATTTTTATAACTCTCTGCATCAAATATATATTCCTTTAAATCAAAATCATTTAAATCCATAGAACAATCAAGAGTTGCTAATCTTTGAGAGAGAAAAGCAGATTCTTTTCCTTCTATAAATTTTTCAAGTGTTTTTCCTTTTAATATTTTTTGTGATTCTATTGAAAAAGTCTCATATAGTGTATCTATGTTATTTATAGCTTCATAGATCTTTTCTAGACTTCAAAAATCATTTAAAAGTACTTGTGCCTTTTTTGGTCATATACCACTAATTCAAGGAATATTATCAGAAGTATCTCCACAAATAGCGAGATAATCTCTCACACAACTTGCGGGAACTCAAAATTTTTCATAGGTTTCTTCTGGACCAGAGATTTTCTTTCTTTGAGTATCATACACTTTGACTTGTTCATTTACCAGAGCATATAAATCTTTGTCTCACGAAAGAATAAATACTTCATGATGTTCTTCATTTCAGAGTCTTGTGGCAAGCGTTCAGATTACATCATCCGCTTCATATCATGGTATTTCAATTACCTTCATATCTAAAACATGCAATAATTCCTCTATATCCCCAATTTGACTTCTCAGAGAGTCTGGCATTCTTTCTCTGGTTGCTTTATATTCGCTATAGATTTTATGCCTAAAATTTTCTCATTTCGCATCTTTAATAAACACCACATAATCTGGTTGTTCTTTTACCAATTGTTGTGTTAAAAATTTTGCCATTCAAAAAGTGGCATTTACAATTTTACCATCCTTTGTAGCAAATTCAGGAAGAGCAAAAAACATGCGATAAATAAATGAATTTCCATCTATAAGATAAATAGTTTTTGACATGAATAGTTTAGTAAGGTCTTTTATTATATAAATCCATTTCTATTTCAAAATGTTCTTTCATTTCTTCAGCCAATACTCATAAGCTAAAATGATGTTGTTGAGATCATGGGGCTACAACACAGTGAGATGCGAGAAGAGACCCCAGTTTACATCACTCTTCGAGAGAGTATCATTCTATAATAGATTTTAGTACTCATGCTCTGTATGCATCTCATGCTCCAGTAGAATCATAGAAATCATCACTCAAGATAGCTGGAATATGGATAAGTGATTTTCACTCATGTAATTGAGAACCTTCAGTTCCATAGGTAACAATATATGCAGAAAGTTTTTCTTGAAGATCTTCTTCGAGAAATCATCAAATTGATTGCAAATCAGCAAGTTCGTATTGATTTACTATAAGATAATCAGCAAGATCAATCAACTCTCTAAGATCATCATGCGTCATCTGCGAAATTTGTTGGGCAGGATCAATAATTAATGGAATATTTAGAGCCTTTATTTCTCTTGCATGTTCCAACATTGTTGGGATATGATTCGCTGATACTATAGCAAGACCAATTTTTTCTGAAATAAAGGAAACTTTAGATTCACTGGCTTCAACCATAGCTCATGAATAGAACATGGTCATTCTGTTATCTCAAATATCAGCAAAAATAGTACTATGGGCTGTAGGTATTTTTTTACTTTTATGAATATACTTTAAATTTATTTTTTCAGGAATGATTCATGCATAATTAAAATCATTTCAGATAGATGATAGAAGCACACTATGTTCTCATAGTAAAGCTAAATTATATGCAATATTTGCACCTGTTCCACCACAATATTTATCCATATTTTTTGCAAGTACAGACATATTGAGTCACATATCTAGGTTTCAGTGATAAAAATGATCATTGAATGATCCATCATATAAACAGTACGTATCATATGCTGTAGATCAACTCACAAGTATTTCTTTCATTTATATTTGATTAGTACTAATATATTTAAGTATAGTGATTTTATAAAAAATAAAAACTTTTGAAAAATCTTATGAGCTTCTTACTCTATCATTATACTCTTTTAAAAAAGTAATATTTTAAATACACATTATGGGAATAATAATAGCAACATTAAGTAAAAAAATAGCTCTTACAGACGATGTATTTGAACTACACTATACTTTTCCTGAAAAAAAGGACTTTATTGCTGGTCAATTTATTACTTTTATTTTATCTTGAGTGGGAGGACGTTCCTACTCTATACTTGAATTTAATGAACATGAGGCTATTTTAATTATCAAAAGATGGCCACTAGAGAATGGAGGGAGGTGAGGAAGTATTATACTGTGTGATGCTAAAATCTGAGATGAATTTAAGTGCGTCTGACCGGTAGGGCATTTTATTTTAACAGATAAAAAAGTATCAAGACTCTTTATTGGAACTGGAACTTGACTTGTTCCTCTCTATAGTCATATACTCCAGTGATTAGCACTCGAAGATGGAAATAAATACCAACTTGTATTTTGAGTTCGTTATAAAAAAGATTTATATTATCTAGATAAATTTAAAGAGCTGAAACAAAAATATCCTGATACTTTTTATTATCATCTTGTTGTCAGTAGAGATGAAGCAGATTGACTCATACATTCAGGATATGTTACTGATTTTTTGAGTGAAAAAGTAGTACATGACTTTGGGGAGTATTATTTATGTTGAGCTCCAGCAATGATTGAGTCGGTTGAAAAAAAATTAAATGAACTATGAGTCTGAGATGAAAATATTTATTTTGAAAAATACGTTTAAAAAATCCTCATATGAGGATTTTTTTAGACTAAAGAGTAAATTCTAATATATTAACTGCATTTTTCATAGCTAAATTTAAATTATCCATACTGTTTACTTCTGCACTATCATCAGCTCCATCACTCACAGATTTAATGACAACTGTTTTATCTAGTAGCTTATAATTTTTGAGAACTGAGAGAATACTATAGGCCTCCATATCAACTAAGTCTGCACTGTATTTCTCAACAATTTCTGATTGTAGGTCCTTGTTATCAATAAATTGATCTCACGTTGCACAAATTCAGCTTAGATGAAGGCTGAATTTTTCAAGATTATATTCTTCTCATACCGCATATTCTAAAAAGATAGGTTCACGTAAATGTTTTGAAAAATCTATAGATTCTGGCATATAAAAATCATGCATTAGAAATGTATTTGGGAGAATTACATCTCAAATTTTAAGAATATCTGGATTCAAATTTCAAACAATTCATATATTTATGAACTTAAATATATCATAATTTTCACATAAATAGGTAGTAGCAAAAGCAGCACTGATTTTTCATTCTCAACAAACTGCTAGAACTATACTCTCATCTTCGCCATCAATTGTTCGTATTCATTCAAAAATTGTGAGTGAACCAAGCACCATAGTCTCTTTTAAGTCAAATCTCTCTATTATTAAATCTGCCTCAAGCTTCAAGGCCGTAATTATTGCTTTTGTAATAATCGCTTTCATATTTTTTGCTGGGTTATAATATTTTTTAGTATAATACTCTCTGTAAAATGTAAAGGAAATATCTTTACTTTTTTGACTTTTTTCCTACACTTCGAAAAAAAAATATATTTTTACTTTCTTTCTGTGGACAGCAATCTAGTTTCAATATTTGGTTTTGGTCTCGCAACATTTCTTGTTGGTTTTTTAGTAACCCCTTTCTATATAAGAATGTTAGAAAAAGCGAAACTTTGAAAACAAATACGAGAGAATGCTACAATGGGAAAAGCATTTGAGTTTTTCAAGCTTCATGCAGGAAAAGCTTGAACTCCTACTATGGGATGAGCTATGATTCTTATCACCGTTTTTTTCATGGTTCTGCTTAGTATAATATTACAAAAGTTTGGCTTTGTTAATAATTCACTTCTCAATCAAAATGAAACATATTTAAGTCTATTTACACTACTGACTGTATGACTTCTTGGAGGTGTAGATGATTACATGAACATAAAATGAATAGGTAAAACAAAGTGACTCTCTGCTAAATTTAAGATGATTTGGCTTATTGTGTTTTCAGCTGCAGGTGCTTGGTGGTTTTATGACAAACTTGGTTGGTCAGAAATTCTACTGAAACTCCCATTTATTCCAGGTATGGAAATTGGACTATTATTTATTCCTCTCTTTATATTTATTATAATTTGAGCCGCCAACAGTGTAAACATCAGTGATTGACTTGATGGTCTGGCATGAGGATTATTACTCTTTTCTTATTGAGTATATGGCTACATAACTTTTGATAAGTGACTTTTTCTCCTCTCAACACTTTGTGTAAGTATTTGTTGAGCACTCATTGCGTTTCTGTGGTTTAATATAAAACCTGCAAAATTTTATATGTGAGACGTTGGAAGTCTAGCACTCTGAGCAAATCTTTGACTTATGGCACTTTTGACTAATACCCTTGCAATTCTAGTAATTATTTGAATGATCTTTATTCTAGAAACTCTCTCTGTTATACTTCAATTAAGCAGTAAAAAACTTAGAAATTGAAAAAAAATATTTAAAATAGCTCCTTTTCATCATCATTTGGAAGCAGTTGGTTGGGCAGAAGAAACGGTAGTATTTCGATTATGGCTTGTTGGTATGATACTTTCAGTCGTATGAGTCATATTTTATATTATTACAAAATAAAATGAGAATATTCAAAGAACAAAAAAATAAACTCATTGGAGAATTTGAATTTGGGAACTTTCTTCAAGCAATTGAGTTTGTTAACCTGGTAGCAAATATTTCAGAAATGAGTCAACATCATCCTGATATCTTTATTCATGATTATAAATTCGTCACTATTACAACTACCACTCACTATCAATGAAATACAATAACAAACAAAGATCAGAGTCTTGTGAAACAAATAGAATCATTTTATAATAAATAATATAATATGTGATTCATTATGAAAAATGAGTCTTTTGAGTGTGAAAAATGTCACGCAAAAGTCTGAAAACATCCTTCTTGAAGCGCTAGAAATCATTGTCCATACTGTTTATATTCAAAACATTTAGACAAGAATTTTCCTTGAGATAGGCTCAGTGAATGCTTATGAAGTATGGCTCCAGTAGGCAAGGAACATAAAAAAAACAAAGCTTGGATGATTATACATCAATGTGAGAAGTGTCACAAAAAAATACTAAACAAGATTGCCGAAGACGACGATATTTTAGTATTTTGAAAATTATAAGTACAGGGTTGAAATATTAATGGTACATCTTCGTTTCTTCTCTAAAGTATGGGAAGGCAGCATAAATTATGAGCAATGCTAATCCAAATACTGCGAATAATATATTTATCGACATTGTATGTATTCCAAAATTAAATACGACCTCCATGAGAAGTGCTATAATAGAAATCTCAACCAGATCTTTAATGGCAATATGTTGATGTTTAGAATATTCAGAAAGTATTTTAAATGACTTTACCAAGACTAAAATAAATGTCACAATATTTAAAAGTTGTTCAGCAAGTTGGATTCACATTGTTGAAGTTTCTGATATTCCCGCATAAGTAAAGTTTGTAAAACTTGTTATATGTATAAAAATAGCAGCAAATACAAAGAAAAAAAGTACAACTGTTTTATAAAAAATAAATACTGCAACAAGAAACATGAGGATATATATAGATCCTGAAACAACCACCCGCATTATTTCTCTAAAAAAATCTTTTTCTTTGGACATGTTTGAAACTAAAAATATATTTATTGCCTTTATTCTACTATACTTTATAATCAATCTCAAATATTTCATCAAATCTCTCAACTGAAGCTCGATATAGAAACATTTCTTGGAAAATATATCTCCTGAGATGAGAAAATCATACTATGATGCTCTACCTGAGCAGATAGTATGTATTTATTATACAAAATTTTAGAAACGAAATATAAAAAAAATATAGTAGTTGCATTTTTCAATCATAACACCAGAGTTCAATGTGTAGAAGAAGAGAATTTTATAGTTGATCTTTGAAAAA
>JAGXIV010000018.1 GCA_024635485.1 bacterium
AATCACGACTTCAACCAATTATTGTTACGACACTTACAACTGTTTTTTGAGTTCTTCCACTTGCTTTGCAAGACCCATTCTGGGCATGACTCTGATTTACAATTATATTTGGACTTATAGCTGGTTCATCAATGACACTTTTTGTAATTCCAGCATTATATCATACGATTTATCTTAAGAAAAAGATGAGGGAAGGGGAAGTAATAATAGAAGAATAAGATTAAAAAATAAAAATATTCCTCAAATTAGGAATATTTTTATAGTATAAAACAGCA
Source organism: bacterium (assembly GCA_024635485.1). Taxonomy (GTDB): domain Bacteria; phylum Patescibacteriota; class Gracilibacteria; order BD1-5; family UBA6164; genus JAACSU01. Next base: position 276 of record JAGXIV010000018.1, read on the forward strand.
TAACATCAACAAAAAATATTTTCTAAGCAAGGATAAATGCTTAGACTGATATCAAATCTCCTATTTCCATTTATAATCTATAGATGAAAAAAATCTTATCAGGCTTTACTTTGGTAGAACTTATAGTAGTTATTACAATTATAGGTATTTTATCGACGGTATGATTTGTCAGCTACTCGAACTATCTCACCTGAGCGCGCGACTCTAATAGATACTCTCAACTCACAAAACTCTCAGATTCACTCCAAGTCTATGCAACCACTAAATCCCTTCCACTTCCAGATGATTATATAGAGATTACAGCAAGCTGAGCAGCTAATGTAATAGCATACCAAGGATATGTTTGAACAGATGTTTTAGAAACAATAGACTATACGAATTGAGGACAAGATCCCAAAGATGATTCATTCTACACTTACTACCTCACCAAAGACAGAAAGAGTCTTCAACTGATGGCACTGATGGAAGAAGCTGGAAGTGTTGCAATAACTCAGAAGCTCAATATAAACAAGACCTTTGCTGCGGATTATTCATCTAGATATCCAAAAGTATACTGACGTAAACTCTGAGTTCTTACTGAACCTGATACCAATACTCCAGTACAAGAAGTGAGTTCAATATTAAGTGGTTCAGGATATTTAGATATAGTGAAAACTACCAGCAATTATAATGCTATTATAAGTAATGAATCATGAGATATAATTACTGGAACATGATCTTCACTACTCATTGCAAATCCTAATTCTAGCTGCAATAGAATTAAGCAGACAGGATGAAGTAGAGGAAATGGAATATATGTACTTTCAACTTTTTGAGAAATTTATGATGCATATTGTGATATGGAAACGAACTGAGGTTGATGGACTTTGGTTCATAAGACCACAGACTCACAAAATGATTTAAGCTGAACTCTAGACATTAATGAAGGTAGTCCAGATTGGGAAAATGATTCTGAATACAGACTCTCAATTAACTATTGGAAATCCCTATCAACTGAATCAGCAATGGCTAAAAATATTCGTATTGATAATCTAGAGTGGAATGACGTAGAACCTTGAAATATTACAAGTATTAGTACAACTTGAGTAAGCTTTTCACAAACTGATGTGTATAGAATTTTTAATTATTGAACTGAAGGTGGTTCACAAAATACATGTACGAGCTGAAGTAATTACTGGAATACTTGATGTTGCGCTCGATGTATAAATTTTGATAATCCTAATTCATATTGAAATCCAATTAATGCACCAATGTTAAATATTAATAGTACTTCTATAAGTGTCTCAGCAATTGAATGAGCTTGATGAACTGCGGATTGAGCTTTTCATAAACTTAAAAAAATGTGAATTTTTCTCAAGTAAAAAAATAAACTTATCACTCTTTGTTATCCCAGCTCTCTACCATACCATTTACTTGAAAAATAAAATGCGTCAAGGAAAAGTGATTATTGAAGAATAATATCTATAATAATAAAAAAGCTGAGGATTAATTCTCAGCTTTTTTATTTTTTCTACACCGTTCACTACAATAGAGCACTTCATCAAAATTATTTTTCCATTTTTTTCGAATCGTAAATGGTTTTTTACAAGTTAGGCAAAGCTTTGCTTCCTTCATCTGTCCTCGATCAAGAATCTTCATGTTATTTTTCTGCATTTTTAGTATAAGAAGCTTTATATATTTCTCGAGCAATTTTTGTTTCTTCTCTGTGATCTACAACGGTTCTTATATATCATAGTTTGTTTTCAAGTGGGTCATGAATGGCTTTTAATTCTTGATTTTCTAGTTTTGGAATATATTTTTTTATGTACTTTGCTTTCGCATCAAACTTCTGAGACTGTAAAATAGGATTAAATATCCGAAGTGGTTTTGGATCAGCTCCAACACTTGCTGACCATTGCCAATTTCATAGGTTCACTGCCTCATCATAATCAAGGAGTTTCTCTGCAAAGTATTTTTCTCACAGTCTCCAGTCAATATGTAAATCTTTTGTGAGAAAACTTGCAACTACCATTCGAGCTCTTCCATGCATCCAGTTTGTGGTATTGAGTTGTTTCATCGCAGCATCAACAATTGGATATCAGGTTTCACCATCACACCACTTTTGAAAGAGAAAATCATCATGAGACCATTCTATATCTCTGTATTTTTCTAAAAATTCCTCATTTTTTGTATTTGGAAAATTATAAAAAATATGATGCCAGAATTCTCTCCATGCAAGTTCAGAGACAAAACTCTCACTGGTATATTTTGCTTTATTATAAATTTGCCGTATAGAAAAAACTCAATGTCTATGATAAGGCGAAAGTCTTGATATTCAATCAAGGCCTAAATCATTTCTCGTATCATTATATGATTTTTTGATGTGGTTATTAAATCTGTCTTGCCCAAATTCCATTGTAAAATAAGGATGTTTTGGTATATCTACATAGTCTTTTGCTTCTGTTTGCTGTGAGCTTTGTAATTGATGAAATTCTTTCAGTTCGAGTTCATGGAATTCAAAATCTACTTTTTGCCAAAGCTTATAAAAAGGAGTAAATACCTTTCTTTGTTCAACTTCTTGAGGCTCTACGAGTAAAAAATCTTTATGTGACTCAAAATTACATCCCTGATGCTTGATTTTTTCTGCAATGGTCTCATCTCTTTTTTTTCCATAGCTTCCATAACTCGTATTCGTGTAAACACATTCTATTTTATATTCATGAACCAGACTTGGAATAATATCTTCTGGTTTTCAACAAAAAACTATGATTTTTTCTCCTCAAATCTTTTTTAAATCTTCAGATGCGTATTCAAGAGCCTCTCTTAGAAATCAAAATTTTTGATCAGTGAGTCATCAGAATTTTGGAGTTATATTTTCATCAAATATAAATATTGGTAGTACTTCATTAGAATTATGAACCGCTTCAAAAAGTCCAATATTATCTTGGATACGTAGGTCTTGTCGAAACCAGAAGATTGATTTTTTGTATTGTTTCATGATTTATCGTTGTCCTAAAATTATTTGTTTATCTCATCTACTTGTATATATATCTCCTCCTGCAGAGTATGTAAAAGCATCTTGAGACAGTATAAATGATCATCGTGCAGATGTTACAATTCTATAGTTTTCTCACTCTAGAGAAATAAAATCTGGACTCAGAGGAATAGTGAAATTACCATTTCATGTTATGTTTGTATTTCAAATTTCATCTCCATTTCCATTAAATACACTTATAGTTCCTGAAGAAAAAAATCATGATACTTGTACAGTGATTTTATTTAATTGAGCTTGGAAAATATCTCAATCTTTATTATTTTGTAAAACTTTTGGTGTAATATTAATACTTGAAATAGCAGAATCTACATTAAAATTTGAATCTAAACTCCCTTCTAGGTCTACAGGAACAATATTAAAATTTTTAGATATTTGAGTATTTGTAATGTCTCAAATAGTATCTCCTGTTATAACTCCTGTATTATCTTGAAATATTGTGCTTGTAACTTTGAGATTGTTTTGAGCTTTTCAAACTTGATCTTGTCCAATTGCTTCAGTTACTATTTCTAATTGAACATAAGTAGTTTTTGTATCTATTATTAGATCTGCTATATTATTAAAACGTAGAGTGTTTCATCGTACATTTCATTGTGATGCCGTTCATACTAAAACTCAATTTTTATACAAATTTCCTGAAATACCAATTCATTCAATATTTTGATTAAAATTGAATTGTACAGTTTCTGTCTTTATATTTTCTAAATTTGCTTTTATTTCTAATTGTATTACTCATTTTGCTGTTCCAGCAAGTATATTTTTATCAAGTTCATTAAGTGCGTCTGTATTTAAGTCAGCTTTATAAATAAGATTATTAGAATTTGAATTATCAGTGTTTTCTTGAGTATCATCTTCTCACGCTTGCCCATTATTTTCCTCTACAGGAGTAATGACTTCTGACTTTGAATAATGTTGAATTTGTATTCAATAGAGAATATGTTTTAAGATTTGAGCATTCGTCAGAATACTTTCTTTATCCAGCTTGTGGTGAGCGAGTGTATCCAAAATTTGAAGTACACTATAAGACTCAGTATTTTTATTATATTTAGTTTTATAAAATAATACTCTTTCTTTTATATTTTTATACAGTGATTTTTTGATATTCTCTTCGTAAGCATCAGTTTTTTGAAAAAAAGAATTAAGGGTATTTTCAAGTTTTATTTTTGTTTCAACATTGAGGTTTCAATATTTTTCTTGGGTATCATGAGCTTCTACACTTGTGATAGAATTAAGAATACTCGTAGCTAATAAAAAGTAGATTATATATTTCATTGGATTGTATTTTTTATTTTTAAATAACATATGTTTTAATCATTTGTTTCATTTCTTTTGTTTCTCAAGATTTTATTGGGAAACCATCTTTGAGAATATTAGCTATTCAGCTTTCAGTGTCTTTTATGAGTATGAGATTGTGCCATCATTTTGCAATACACACTTTGTCCCATATATTTATAAGATTCACTCTGTCTTTTTTTGTAATTTCAAGATACTTATATTTGAGAGCATGCTCGTATTTTATTTTTTCATATTGATATAAATGATGTGGGACTCATCTCGAACCTATCTGAATTCACGATTTTTTTCCCTGACTGAGTCTATCTATGTGTTCGATTTTAAGATTCATTTAAATATTTGCGTGATTATTTGAAATAATGAATATACTTATTTTATATATTTTTAATTATTTTCTGTATGAATATCGATAAAAAGGTAGTTTTACCTCTTTGGATTATAGTAATATTTCTAATGTTTGTGGTACTTTACCTCGGGAGTAGTATATTTATTATGCTGACTTTTACATTTATTTTACTTATTTTCTTTTCAGGTATTTATAGATATTTTTGTAAACTTACGCACTCTAGTATTATTTCCACCATTATAACAGGTTTTATATTTATTGGATTTTTTGCAATAATCTGATTTATCATTACGAATCAAATTGAAAGCTTTACTCAAAATTTTGATAAAGTAGGGAAATGATTTCAAAATCTTATTTCAAGTAATTCGTATTTAGAAAATTATTTTCAAAATTTTAATATTCAGCAAATATTTGCAAGCATAGATTTTAAATCGCTTTGAACGAATGCTCTAGGAATCATTAGTGGAATAGCTGGATGACTTGTAACTGTAGGTTTGTTACTTGTTTTTATATTAATTGAAAAAGATACATTTAAGAAAAAAATTGATATTATTTTTTCAGATAAATCTGAAAAAAAGATAGAGAATATTTACTGAAAAATCTATTCAGATCTCAATATTTTTATAGTTTCTAAGTTTTTAATAGCTCTCTTAAACGGAAGCGTGAGTGGTATCATTATGCTTTTCTTTTGATTAGATTTTGCTCTCTTATTTGCCCTCTTTGTTTTTATTCTTGATTTTATACCTTCAGTTGGTTGAGCTATTGCTCTGAGTATACCTTTTTTATATTCTTTTGTTCAATTTGATCAAACATATATGTCATTTATACTCTTAGCATGTCTTATAGTGCCACAATTTGTTACTGGAAACATTATTGAGCCTAAAGTTATGTGATCAAGATTGAATCTTAGCTCTTTTGTAATAATTCTTTCTCTTATCTTTTGGTCAAGCTTATGGGGGATAGCAGGAGCTTTTCTAGCAATTCCACTTATGGTTAGCATCAATATAGTTCTTTCAAAATTTACAATTACACAAGCTATTGCTATATTTCTATCTCAAGATGGACAGATAAAGAAATAATACAGAACTCATACATTTTTTATGTAGTATTGAATATACTTATTTTACTAAACTTTATATTATGTATTGAATTTTATGAATATTACACGTTATTATTTTTATATGGGCTCTCGTTCAAATTCTATGATCTAGTATGCCGTTAATAAATAAAATCATTTGGTTACTTGTGGTAGGACTGCTTCCAATAGTAGGGCTTATTATTTATCTTCTTGTAGGGAGAAAAGCATAATCATACAGTTTTTTTACAAAGGTTCACTATAATTATAAATACTTTAATTTTTAAATTTATTTATTATGAATTGGGATATAGTACAATGAAAATGGGAACAAGCGAAAGGACATATTAAGTCTCAATATGCTGATCTTACTGATGATGAAATAGAAGAAGCAAAAGCTGACGGACAAGTACTTTCATGAAAACTTCAAGAAAAATATGGATGGTCAAAAGAAGCAGCTGACGATAAAGTAAATGAATTACAGGAAGACATTTCTAAAATGTAATTATTTAGAATCAATTAAAACTCTCATAAATTTGAGAGTTTTTTTTATTTTTATTTAAGATTACTCTTAAATAAAAATAAATTTTATTTATTACATTTCTAAAAAAGTATTATATTTAGTATTAGATTGATTTTAAATAGGAGAAAATGTTGTAGTTACTAGAGAATATAATATTTAATTTATTTGTTATGACTATAGTGAAGAAATATTGGTTTGAAATGAAAATACAAGCTTTTACACTCGTAGAACTCATAGTAGTAATCACAATTCTTGCAATACTTTGAACAATTGGATTTATTTCACTACAGTGATATTCACTTTCAGCACGTGATTCTCGAAGAATCTCTGATATTTCAACAGTAGAAAAGTCATTATGAATATATAATACGACTCAATCTACACTTCCATCTCCAGATCGTGCTATTCTTATTACTGGTTCTTGAAATGCATTATGATATCAATGATTTTTATGAACGGGAGTACTCAATGAACTAAAAATGTGAGGTGAAATATTAGATCCATTATATCTTACTCCTTTTATATATAGTACTGATGTATGAAAATCAAGATATCAAATTATGGCTTATATGGAAAAATCTCAGCTTTTAGTAGATACAGTTCCTGAAACTTATGCACTAGTTTGAGACTATACGAATTCATTTCCCAAATTTTTTTGAGAGAGATTTTTTGTACTCTTAGAACCTACTAGTCAAAAATGAATTCATGAAATATTAACTGCGTGAGATACTTTAGATCTAAACGCTAATAATAATGCCTATTCTATATATCTTACAAATTCAGATTCTTTTACTTGATCTTGATATTCACTCTATTGATATGCTGCAACTATATTAGGAGAGTATGCTCCAAATGATTGCCCAAGTTGATTTATTTGAGTGCCATGAAATATAGAGTTTCATCCTGAATGATTTTGTGTGGCTCAATATGAGATGACTTACAGTGACGCGAATGTAGCAAATAGTGTAGATGGATGAACTGATTTTAATAGTGTTTCATACATCCCTGGAAAAAAAATTGTTTCTCAAGCATGAACTTTTCCAATCTGAGATATTACTCAATGAGAAGCAATTGAAGCTTGTAAAACTATAGGAAATGGATTTCATCTTATTACTGAAAATGAATGGATGACTATAGCTCGAAGTATAGAAGCAAACAAAGAAAACTGGACTTGAAATGAAATAGGGAATTGATTTATCCCAAATTGAGTTTCAAATAATACAGATATTTGATGTTATGCTACAGCGTCTGAAAGTTATGACAGAGTGTTTGCTACTAAAACATGAAAATGAGTCAATGAAACATGTAATTCTCGTAGATCTCATACACTTCAAAACGAAAATATAATATGGGATTTTGCTTGAAATTTGTGGGAAAACGTGAATAAGGCGAACACAATTGACGGAGTTGGATATAATATTTGAAACTCAACTCTTTCTTCAAGTGATAACGCTACATGGTGGGATTTAGATGGAGTTTATGCAAGATCAGAAATGAATCAGTCAGCTTCTTTTACAAATCATGGTTTATGAGAGTGAGTGTGAAGTGTTTATAATTCACAATGATATGCTCCTAATAATGTATTTTTACGATGAGGAAGTGCTCCAAATGATAGATTTCCTTGAATATATACTCTGAATCTAAGATGGAGAGATATTGATTCAGAAGGCTCAGTTGGTTTTAGATGTGCTCGATAATAATGTATAAAATAAAACATCTCTCAAATATGAAAGATGTTTTTTTAAAATAATGTAGTTTGATTTAGTTCTCACTGGTATGTATTATTTATTTTTTTTGATTTTTTTCTATCTCATTTGAAAGTTCGACTTGCGTGTTTTTGTATTATCTTTTTCTGATTCTCTAATGAAGTATTTCTCTTCGTTGACCATAATATATCTTTTGCTTTTTTATTCGCTTCTTTGATATCAATAATAGGAAAGGGATAATTGAGAGTTTCAAAATGCTCCCATTTATGTGGTTCATGTATAAACGTTTCAGGAACTTTTCTAAGTTGTGGAAGAAACTGATATATAAAAGTTCATGTAGGATCTTTTTGTCTTCCATTATAGACTGGATTATAAATTCGTATGGTATTTATTCCAGTTGTAGCAGCTTGCATTTGGATTTGAGGATAGTGAATTCCAGGTTCATAATCAGTAAAGAGGCATGCTAATCTTGCTGCAATAGCTTGCCAAGGTTGCATACAAGTATTACATAAAAAACTTACGAGCATCGCTCTTGAACGAAAGTTTGTCCATCAGGTTTGATGTAATTCTGTGATGACAGCATCTATATATGGGATTCCAGATTTTGCCAGAAATACTGCATCTATGAGCTCAAAATTAGCTTTATTCCTGAGAGGATTAAAGTCAGGATTAAGATTTCTAATTTCAATTTCAACTTCGTCTTCGAGCTTCTGAATAAAGTGAGATTGCCAATGAAGTCTGGATAAAAAATATTCAAGTGACTGTATGTGATTTTTAGAAGCTGAACTTTGAATTGTTTTGAGTTCTAAGATTCTGTTGTATGTTTTATGAAGAACATATTTAATTGATAGACATCAATAGGTGATATAGGGAGAAATACGGGAACAAGATTTTTGTGATTCATAAGGTTTTGAAATATCATACATATATGAGCGACTTCTTTGAGCGAGGAAATTTTGTAGTATTTTTTTTCCTTCTTCTTCTCCTCATTTTTGTAATTTTCTAGTGGATGCTATAATTTTAAAAAGAGATGAGTAATAGTTTTTACATTTTTTCGATACTCCTCTCATCTCTTCTGCAATATTTATTTCTCAAGTATTTGATCTGGACTCATAGATTGCTTGCTTCATTCTTTTGTGCCAGATTTTATTCCAGGAATCTCTATTTTTCAGTTTTCTGACAATCCCATTTGTTGGATATTCTTTGAATTCTATATTTTTACTTCGAAGATACTTTCATATATTTTTATCTCTTTCGTAACTTTTGAGATTTCAGGTTTCTGCGTGTGCGGATATTTTTTGAATCTTAAAAAATTTTGAAATATATTCAAATCATTCAAGCGAATTATAAGGAAGAAAGAGAAGAGGAATTCATAATTTTTTTAATTCGCGCTCTAAATGCAAGAGACTGGATACTATAAATTGCATATGAAAATCAGAAAAATCATCTTGTGAAATCAAGTCACTTTCAAAAAAATATACTCAAATACTTGGAATATCGTTTGATATATTTGCAAGACAAGCATGGTCTGACACTCGTAAGTCTTTCTTAAACCAGATTATTTCTACTGTTTCTTTCATATATACGTATTATATACATATATAATATATTTTATTTTATTTTATCAAGGGGAACTTCTCCATAACTCATAGTCCTCATACATATTCAATACATATGTAAGCTAATCTTATTTCAAATATTCATTAAAATATTATATGAAAGAAAAAATAGAAATACTTAAAAATCTCTATACAGATTATGAAGCTTGCGCTCATAAATTTTGACTGAAATATTGCGAAGATTCGAGTGATTGGATACTAAGAAAAAGAGCAGGAAAATGATTTTATTATATTGATTATAAAGAAAATAAAGTAGAAAATTCTAAAACTCTTGAGTATATAAAGAGTTTAGTTATTCCACCTAAGTGGCAAGATACTCTTATTAGTCCAGAATCAAAAAATCATTTGCTTGCTATAGGTTTTGATCAAAAAGGGAGAAAACAATACTTGTATAATGAAGACTGGTCCCATGCAAGAAATCTTATAAATTCTTATAAGATGATACTATTTTGAAATACTCTTAGAGATATTCGAAAACAAGTTCGTAATGATATCAAAACAAAAAATATGAGCTTTAATTTTGTTATGGCAACTCTTCTCACGGTATTAGATGAGACAGTTATTAGAATAGGGGATTCATATTATTATGAGCAGAATGAAACTGTGTGACTTACTACTTTACATCAAAAGAACATACACATTAAAAATAATTATGCTCTATTGCATTTTCAGTGAAAATCTTGAAAAAATCATAAGATTAAAATCAAAAAAAATAAAATAGTACAGGCTCTTAGTTTACTCAAAAAACAAAAACAAAAAAATATTTTCTCTTATAAGCAATCATGAGATTGGCATACTCTTGATGCTAGCAAAGTAAATTGTTATATCCACGAACATGGTTCTGACCTCATTTCTGCGAAAGACTATAGAACCTGGCATGCGACTCGTATTGTCTTTAAAAAATTGATAATCGAAACACAAAAAAAAGATTTTAAGAATCTGAGTGATACAAAACGAAATAAGATACTTTTGGAATGTTTTGATGCTGCAGCTGAAAAACTATGAAATACAAGAACGGTTGTTCGTAATAGTTATGTACACTGAGATATGGCTGATACTTTTCGAGATAATAAATTTTTAGATTTTTTCCACTCTATTCAATCAACTCGTAAAATGAAATATCTCTCAAAAACTGAATCTCAACTTTTAGCTTTTCTAGAATTTTTATTTCGCGAAAATTTTTCGCTTTAATTTTCTATTGATATTTCTATTCAAAAGTTCGTGTATTCTCAAGACTTAAGAATATAGGGATCCTGACTCAAACTTCATTCATCTCAAAATACAGGTTCTATACAGATAAAATTTTTGTCTTTCATAGACCATATCCAAAAATCTTTCAGTATTCAAAGACTCGTGATTTTGAATGCCTTAGATTCTTCATATAACTCAATACATCGAGCATTTTTTACAGTGATTGTTCCGTTATTTTCCCAAATATCTCGTTTTGATTGAATTTTTTCTGTGAGCTCTCCAAAAATAAGATCTGTTTTATTTTTGATTGCAAAATAGGGATGGAGTCATGGAGCAATAGGGAAATCTATATCTCAATTATTTATGACTGTGTAGTTTACTTGAACTGTATTAACTCAAAGACTTATTTTCATTTCTATTTCAAACATGAACGGAAACTCTGTATTTGTAGCATCTGATTCAAATATAATTTCAGCAGTATTTTCTGTTATATGTTTTAGTTTCCATGATGTTTGCCTGAGAACTCAGTGTTGAGGGAGTAAAAATCACAATTTTTGAGATTCACTCAATAAAATGGGTCATGCTTGTGGAAATAATATAGGGATTCATCATCTCACACTTTTAGTCGAGTCGAAAAGAGTATCATTGAGCATATCTTGGAAGAGTATTTCTGATCCATTGAAAACTATAGAACTTATGAGGCCTCATCGTTCTGGATAAAATGTGAGTGAGTTTTGGGCTTCTTGGAGGTGGTAGGCTTGCATTATTTTTTAAATTTGTATACTAATGGTACTATTATACTAACTATAACAATATGAAAAAATTATTCGCACTTGTTGCACTTGCACTTCTTCTTACTTCTTGTGGAGGAGCTGATGATACTACTGTAACTACAGATGGTACTGATACTACTGTTACTACTGATGATGGTACAACAGTTACTACTGAAGGTGAAGTTATTATTGACTAATCCTTGGATATATAAAAAAACTCTCAATATTGAGAGTTTTTTTTATTTTTATAAATATATAAACTTCTTACAATAAGGAGATAAACTCAGAAAAAAATAATTATACTTTTATGTCCAATACCGCTCAATTTGTTCTTTATAATCAGCTCAGAGAAGACTATCTCGATATGTCTCTTAAGTATTTTTGTTATGTGCATTATACTGGAAAAATTAACTTTTTAGAAAAACCACTCAAACTGAATACTGCGAGTAAAATTATAGACTATGCAGGATGATATAATCTGGTTCAGATTTTAAAAAATAAATGAAAAAATGCTGAATTTCTCTGCGCTGAAACTTTTTATGCGTGACTTATGAGCTACGCTCAAAAGAATGATATTTCAAAATTTATTCTGATTCAGCCAGTAGAGAATTATGTCTACGAAAATATTTTAAAGCTGCAAAAAAAATTAGAAAAACAAGATATCGAACTTGAAATACGAGAAGATACACAGAGTTTTTTTATTTCTCAAGCTTTATTTGAAAAACAGTATTCCAAACCTCCTGTGATGGAAAACTTTTATAGATATATGAGAAAAAAGTTTAAAATAATGGTAGATAATGACTGAAATCCAGAGTGAGGAAGCTGGAATTATGATAGTGAAAATAGATCTTTTGATAAACAGCATCGAGCTACAAAAATATTTTCTTTGGAGAAAAATGAGGGCTTACAAAAAGCAGAAGAATTTTATAATTTTGAGATTAAGATTTTTCAACCTACCACTCGAGAAGAAGCACTTGAAATGCTTGATTATTTTGTACAAAATCACTTAGAGCATTTTGGAGAACTGGAGGATGCGATGTACCAGCATGATCCATATGTGTTTCACTCTATGCTCTCAACCAGTATTAATTTTGGACTCTTATCTCCTCAAGAAGTGGTAAAAAGAGTGACAAGTACGAAAACTGCTCTTAATAACAAAGAGTGATTTATCCGACAAATTCTCGGTTGGAGAGAGTATATGTATCATTTTTTTCAGCATTATAAAGATTCAATGTACTCAAGAAATCATTTTGAGCATGAAACAGAGTTGCCAGATTTCTTTTGGAGTCATGCAGAGAAGTCAGAAATGAATTGTCTCTCGACCACGCTCAAGCAAGTGCAGGATGAAAACTTTTCGCATCATATTCAGAGACTTATGGTAATAGGGAATTTTTCGCTTTTAACCGAGCGTGATCCTCATGAACTCAATAGATGGTTTTTTGAATATTATACTGACGCCTTTGAATGGGTTGTTAGTCCAAATGTGTTGGCTATGAGTCAATTTTCAGACGGTGGAAGACTCGCGACAAAGCCCTATATCGCAAGCGCGAACTACATAAACAAGATGTCAGATTACTGTAAAAATTGCAGCTATAATCACAAAGAAAAATACACCGAAGATGCTTGTCCATTTAATTATCTCTATTGGGCTTTTGTAGATACAAACAAATCAGCTTTTGAGGGAAGACAACCATTTGTGATTTCTAATCTGAAGAAAATAGATATAGAAAAAGTACAAGAAATGAAACAAAAATTCATGAAAAAAATATCTGAGCTTTAACTCAGATATTTTTTATATTTAGATTTTAAAAGATGTATCTCTTTTTTAGAAAAATGATTATTCTTAAACCATTTTTTTCACCATGGCTTATAATATTTATCAGTATATTTAATATTTCCATCTATATTAAAATAGAGACAGCAACTGAGTCTATGAGCTCCTCACACTAACATTTTATCATTGTTATATTCGATGGGATACTCTGAATTAAATCAGTTTTCTACAATTGAATCAATGAGCAACTTAAATGAGTCTACATAATCATCAGGACTTTTTTTATGCTCTTCAATAAAATGAGTTCTATATTTTATATGTTTTAGATAGAGTTTTTTATAAAACTTATATTTTTTTTGAGTGACGTAACTCTTAATAAAGAGATATTTTACTACAATATCCCATCTATCATCTAAAAATTTTGCAGTATACATTTCTTATAGCTAGTATATATTCACATATAGTATACTATATTATAATTAAATTATCAATAATGTATATAGATGAAAATTTAAATGTGAATATTATTCAGCCAATCGTTGAGTGGTTTCAGCGCTTTGATTCTTTTTTCATATTCTTTATATCCTTCTTCTGATTCTACCTCTATATCTGAAAGATAACTTCTGACAGAAAATGTTTTATGATTCAGTAAATCGATATATTTGTGATCTTTTGGATATCATCGTGGAGAAGTTTTGAGTTTGTTTCTTTGGTTTAATTCTCAAAAATAATTCTTAAACTTTTTTTCGTTTAAGATTTCATCGAGTTCGTGTCAGTGAGTCGCTATTTTTTCTCGAATTTTTTCTAAATATTTAGGGCTTGGAGCATAGTTTCCTCCACCCATAAAATTATTAAAGGGTTCTATATGCAGATAATAACAAGCTCTAAATTCTTTATTAGCTTTTCCTCCAGGGCAAACATATCCACTCATATGAGTTTTATATGGGAGCTTACTTTTCGAAAATCTCACATCACGATTTATTCGAAACATATGTCTTTCAGCTTCTGCATTGTCTATATTTGTATCAATTTTTTCAGCAAGTTTTGTAAAAATATCTAACTCATCCACAAAATTTTTTCTCGCAATTTCATAATCCTTTTTATGAGTATGAAACCACATTCGGTCATTGTGTTCTCGCAGATTTTTAAGAAAGGTAAAAGTATATCCTTGAATCATATAACAAAAAAATAATAGTATATTTGTAAATATACTATTATTTTTGGGTATGAGAAGTGTAAAATTTGGTTATTGAAAATTAATGATGACATTTTTTACTAAGTCTTGAATGAATGAAATAGCTTTATAATCATCAATAGAAACTGAATTAGGGTGGGCACAAGTATTTCTAATTCATAGTTTTTCATCTAAAATTTTTCGTGTATCATTTGTAATAAATTTTCATACTTTGAGAATTTCTATAAAATCTGATTCTTTTCATATTGATTGAAAATCATCTTTTTTTGTTATTCTAATTTTTTTATATTTTCAATGATTTTGAATTGATGTATTAAAAACAATAAGATTCTCATCTAATAATATGTACTCATAAATAATATCAATAGTTAACAACCATGTTAGAATAATAGCTCATCTATTCGCTTTATATTCAAAACAGCTTATTGCTTCCTCTAAAAAATCTATTTGTTCTTTTCATTTTATTTTTAGTAGAAGATCTCTTAATACGATTGATGTTTCTTTAATATGTTTGTCTCATAATATTTCTTGATCAAACTTTTTTCTTAATTCTCTAGAAAATTTATATTCTCAAAGTAATATAGATTTTTGAATTCCAATTTTAGAATCAAGTATATTTTTGAAGTCTCTAGATAAATTTCATGGTGGTTCTAAATCTAATTTATTAAATAAATTTAAAACTTCTTTTTGAGAGAAAATATTTTCTCATTTTTCAGATATCACCAAAAATGAAATGATTAAAATTTTTTCACTATTTGTTTTTCATTCAAATCAGGCTATATTATCAAAAATTGATTCTAATGTATTAATCATTATTTGTAGGTAAATTTTGTGATGCAAAGATTTCTCCGGCTCTTGTTAATTCCCAGCCTGATTCTATTCATTCGACTTGAGTGATTAAATCTCTTTGAGATTTAGTGTTTAACATTATTTGTCTTAAGTGAAGTGGTCTCTTAATATTCAAAATTTTATATGCAAATTCTACATTTCATTCAGTAAAGTGATTTTTTTCGAGAATATCTTGAATATAATATCAAATTGTGACAATAATATCCTGATTATTTTTTCAAGGCTTTTTTCTTTCGTAAAAATCTTTTAAGGTTTCTTTTCAAGACTCTCACATATAGTCAAATCTTTCTGGTTTTATAGATTTAGTTTTAGTATTTTTCCCTTTTTTATCTATTGTATTATTTTTTTCCAAAGTTCTGGACTCATTTTTACTAATTTCGTTTTTTCATTTAAAGCTTCATAACAATAGTTTACTTTCATAAAGCTCTAATTTTTCTCTGACAAAATCCTCGTTTCATTCTATTTCAATTATTCAAAGATTTATATCAATTTTTACTCTAGTATTCATTTTATTTTTTTTGGTTAAAAATTATATTATTTGCTAACTCGCTTCATTTTTTAGTAAGTATAAAATCTGTCTCATTAACACCTTTTATGTATCATTTTTTTATCGATGAATTGAAATTTTGACTAAAGTTTTTTATTCTCTGTTTAGTTTTCCTTCATGAACTATCATATATTTTAAATATATCCTCTTTAGTAAAAGTTTTATTTCAAAAATCTCATACATAATATCAATATACTAAAATCCATTCTGGTTCGTTTTTCACATAATCTAAAATTATCAAATCTTTAATTTGAGGGAATTTATTATTTGATTCAATTAGTTCTGTTTTGTTATCAACATTTCAAATACTAATAGAATCTATTTGTGTTTCATCCTCAAATTGAAATTTTTGATTAAGGTAAAATAGAATCCTTGACCTAGCTTTAGCATCTTCGATACTTTCTATTAAATTAATGCATTCTTCAATAATTTTTAATTCTTTCATAATATAAAATTTAACATATATTATTTGTAAATATATGTTTAGTTTTTGTTTTGTCAAAATTATTTTTACATAAAAACAGAATTAATTAAACAATAAAGACTTTTTACTTTATTTTTAATTCGTAATTTTCCCTATTTAACAGTATTAAGTAAATAAAAAAAGATTAATGCCTTTATTGTGATTTAAATTTAATTATTCATTATTAAAATAATTATATAAAATAAAATCAAAACTCACCTCTCTTAAAATTTTAAATAGTCTCATTTATTCAAACGCTCTTTCTCTCACTTCTCGCCAAACTCTAGATTCTCTACATATCATTCTTCAAAACCTCTGACTTTGAGATTTTCAAAGGTGTAAAAATCGTGGGTTCAGGATTGTATTTGTGCGTAACAGACGAAGTAGGGAATTTCGTGCTGATTGTAGGACTTGATTTCTGGAGGTCGAACGGAGAGCTCGAGTCCGTATTTTTCTCAGAAATACTGCTGAATCATAGCTCTGGGATCAGAGGTATTTTTTCCTATGAGAAATGGTGAGAATTCAGAATCTTTGCTAAAATATATTTTGTGATTTTCGTGTAGGATTGCTATAACGTAGGCTTGTTTGCTTGGAAAAGTAGACTTCTTTTTTTCTTTTATGGGCTCAAGTTCTCAGCGAGTTTGATAAAATTTTGACTCTGGAAATGGGTATGTTTCCCAATTGATTCCAGAAATATTATTGAGGGAAATCGTTGCTCCATAATCCATCAGCGCATTATTGATATCTCGAGAAATTGAAGCTTCTTTCTCTTTTCAAGAGAGAGAATTCAAGAGAGAGTTATAATATTCTTGCATCTGCCGTAATAATTCTTCTTTTTCTTCTTTGCTGAGTTTTTGAAATTTGTTTCCAAAGAAATAACGAGAGAATATCTTTTCTAAGTTTGTATCAAAGGAAAGCGTTGGAATATCGTATGCAAAGGCTCTAATAGCTTCGGCTGTATATGGACCAACTCATGGAAGTGTCCTGAGAAGCTCGGTTTCTTTTGGAAATATTCAGTCAAAATCTGATACGACTTTCTGTGCAGCTTTGAGCATATTCCGAGCTCGTGAATAATATCAGAGTCATTTATAATAAGGGAAGAAATCCTCATAACTCGCAGCTGCGAGATCTTCGACGCTAGGAAAAGCACTCAAGATATTTTCAAAGTATGACTTTACTCGCTCTACCTGTGTTTGTTGGAGCATCGTTTCAGCAAGCCACACTCTGTATCCAAGCTCTTTTTTAGTAAAATCATAATCTCGCCAAGGAAGCGTATTTCGTCAGTTTTTTTGATACCAAGTGTGTAACTCAGAAAATGGGAATTTTGAAATCATATTCTTACAATTGTAATACATCTGTAAGCTAGTATACTGATAACTACTATATTTTAAATTCTATTTATTATGGATATTCTTAAAACCGTTTTAACATTTGCTGTTGGATATGGTGTAATTCTCGCTTGAGATGCAATATTTTTAGGGAGAGTTATGCATCAGTTTATTATAGATAAATTTTGACCATTGGTTGAATCTACCAATGGTTCTATTAATATGAGACTCTGAGTAGGACTCGTTGCATGGTCTGTAATCGTACTAATGATATATGTATTTGTAAATAAAGGATGATATGCCACATCATATGGAAATATTATATACGGAGGAGCTATTATGTGATTTCTTATGTATTCTATGTATGAGTTTACAAATCTTACTTTTCTGAAAGATTATCCTGTTAGTTTCGTGATTGCTGATATAGCTTGGGGAACATTTCTTTGTTCTGCGGTCGCTGTAGCGATGTATGCATTTTCTATTTGGATTAACAAAGTAATATAATATGTACGAAGCTATCTTTTTTCTCATTATTTCATATGTGATTCTCTTTGCTTTTTCACTCAAATTACGAGACAACTCTATAGTAGATATTTTTTGGTGAACTTGATTTGTTTGAATTGCTCTGATTACACTTTTTGTGAATAATACATTTTTTCTTCCTCAGGTCTTACTTACACTTCTTATAACTGGATGGTGAGTACGTCTTACACTCAATATTCTTTCTAAAAAAATCCCATACAAGTGAGAAGATAGACGATATGCTGGGTGGAGAAAAGAGTGGACTTATTTTAAAACTCGAAGTTTTTTTCAAGTTTTTGTACTCCAATGAATACTCATGCTTTTGATATCACTTCCTATTCTTCTCCTTAATTCTGAAAGTGGATTTGATACAGCATTTTGGGCTACTTTTATTTGAGGTTTAGTTGCTTTATTTTGACTCTTATACGAAGCAAGAGCAGATGCAGAATTAGCAGGATTTATTAAAAATAAGAAAGAATGAGATATTTTAGTATCATGACTCAGGATGTTTCATAGATTTCCACAATATTTCTGAGAGTCTGTATTTTGGTTATGAATCTGTATTATAGCTTCTCAAGTAAGCCTTTGGGTTTTTATTTCTTGGATTGTCATTACATGACTTGTGAGATTTGTTTCGGGAGTCCCACCAATGGAAGAACACTAAAAAAATAATCCAAAATACCAAAAATACTCTGAACATACGCCTATATTTTTCCCAGGATGGGGAAAAGCATTCTGCTCTCTAAAAAAATAAAAAAATATATGAAAAACATATTCTTACTGTGAACCCTTTGATTTTTTCTCATGTCTTGTTCGTCTACGAATGAAACATCTTTGATACAAAATTCTAATATAAATGATGACCAATCTATGCAATCTCAAAAAACTATAC
Source organism: bacterium (assembly GCA_024635485.1). Classification (GTDB taxonomy): domain Bacteria; phylum Patescibacteriota; class Gracilibacteria; order BD1-5; family UBA6164; genus JAACSU01. The sequence goes on from JAGXIV010000018.1 coordinate 19,403, forward strand.
TAGCACTCTGAGATAGTCTTACTGCTTGATACTGACTTGAGATTTCTGAAAGCTATCCAAATAAACTCGAAAATATATTATCACAAAATTGATATAATTATAAAGTAATAAATGCTTGAGTAAGTGGTGATACTTCTAAGAATTTACTTGATAGAGCAAACTTATATCTTGATCAAAATCCAGATATTGTTTTACTGGTTATTTGATGAAATGATGGACTGAGGTGACAATCAATTGATGAGCTCAAAGCGAATATTCAAAGTATTATAGATTTATATAAATCAGATACACAAATCGTACTCTGAGGAGTCGAAATACCTGCGAATTTTTGACTCAGTTACACGAGAGAATTTAAAAAAATATACTTTGATATTTCAAAAGCTAATAAAGACATCTATTTCTTAGAATCTTTTCTTAAAGATGTTGGATGAGTTCCGTCTTTAAATCAAGCAGATAGAATCCACCCTACTAGTGAATGATATGATATTATAGTTAAAAATATGTACGAATTTTTACAAGATGAAGATATAATCCAAAAATAATTCCATGATAGAAATAAAAAAATTAGTAAAATATTTCTCTGTTTCTTGAGAAAAAGTCAGTATTTTCGAAAATACTGACTTTTCACTATGAGACTGAGAATTTATTGCGATAGTTGGCCCAAGTGGAAGTGGAAAATCGACTTTTTTAAATATTCTTTCATGAATTGAGAGAGAATATTCAGGAAGCGTTCAATTGAACTGACAAGAGTTATCAAAACTCTCTGATGCAAAAATGACCCGATTTCGAGGACAAAATATTTCTTACATTTTTCAAAATTTTAAACTGATTGAAAATCTTACTGTAAAAGAAAATATCGATCTGATTGTGGATCTCAATAAACTTGAGAGAAATTTTTCTACTCTTGAAATACTCAAGATAGTATGACTTGAGAATAAGCTCAACTCTTATGTGTATAACCTCAGTGGTTGAGAATCGCAAAGAGTAGCAATTGCGAGAGCTTTTGTATGAAAAACAAAACTACTTCTTGCTGATGAACCAACATGAGCGCTTGATGTCGTGAATAAAAAAATAGTAATGGAACTGATTGTGAGACTGCAACAAAAAATAGGGAATACCATAGTACTTATTACCCATGATGATGAAGTAGCACAGTTAGCTGAAAAAATATATAGAGTGTATGAATGAAAATTAGAACTTACATAAAAAAATGCTATTTACGGTTTCAAAAATCATCTACCAGAGTGGAAAAAGCTATTTGCTTTTTATTTTTCTTGCGACTTTTTTAAGTCTCTTTTCTTATATACTTTCGAGTAATATAATATTTTCTGTAGATACGTACTTAAAAGAACAAACACGGCCTCTTTTGTGATGAGATATTGTTTTTACTTGAAATGCTGAGTTTGATATGAACTATTTTCAGGAGCAATATTCTGAAGATTTAAAAATATCCCAAACAATAGAAACTCAAACGAGTATTTTTGATGTGAGTGAACAACCAAGTCTTATAGATTTAGTATATCATGATAATTCTTATCCTATTTACGATACTTTTTCATATAATATACTTAATGCGTCAGGCTCACTTATTGTAGATCCTGTCATATATGAAAAGTTTTGAGATTCTATTTCTATTTTTTGAAAAGAGTATCTTGTAAAATGAGTTATTACTGCTTCTCCTCTTGGTAATTTATCAGCATTTTCTGTAAGTTCTAAAATATATCTCCCTCTCTCAGATTTTGACGAGGCTTTGAGTACTACTCTTTCTCGAATTGATAGGAAATATTATGCTTGATTTTATGATACATATAACTCTGAAATTGTTCAAAAACTCAAGAATGATGAGAAGTTTAGTTGATTTCGAACGAGAACTCTAGAAGATAGAAATGAAAATATTTGAGAGATTACTGATAGGCTCAGTTTATTTATAAATTTTTTCAATCTGATTGTTTTCGTTCTCACTTTTTTTATCATTATTTTATCACTGGAGACTTTTTATAAAAAGCTTAAAAACACACTCTGACTTCTCACTATTCTTGGTTTATCGAAACTCAAAATGTTTGTATATAACCTTGTGTTTATAGCACTCATTTTTTTGATTGCTTTATTGTGAGCAGTAATTATGAATTCAATAGCATTAGTCTTTTTAGGAAGTTTGTATGATTTTTTAGTATTTCATCCAGAGTCGATTCTCCAATGAATGTTAATTACATGAGTTTTATTGGTCATCGGAGTCTACTCACCTTTTTATAAAATTTATACTTCACGGATTCGAGATTTACTGAGTGATAGTTCCTTTTTTTCTAATTTTGGTTTCGTTAATTATTTTGTATATCTCTCACTTATATTTATTGGTTTTTATGCCATAAGCGTGATTTCAAATATTCCTGTGTTTGAAGCTTTTTTATATAGTCTAGGATTTACTGGAACTATTATTGTGCTCTATATTGTGAGTTTTTTATTGTTAAAACTCATATATTTTGTGACTCAGTGAATTCTTAAAAAAATAAGTTTTTATACTTTTGATGCTATCCGTTCTACAATTAAACCAGGTAATGTTTCATTTTTTGTAGTATTTTCTTCCTTTATTTCATTCCTTTCTATATTTGTATTTTTTGTTTTTTCTTGAAGTTTTTTGAGTTTTATTTCTAATTTTACGGCAGCAAGTAATGATAGTTTTATTCTGGATGTATCTCCAGATGATATAGATATCACGAGAGAATATTTCTCAGATGAAGAAATATATACTATTGTTCCATTGAGAATTTTGGAAATTAATGGGAACTTACTCTCAAATTATGCATCTAGAAATAATCTCAATGCACGACAATTTTCACGAGAGTATCTCTCTACAACCAGAAACTTAGAGAGTGATATTATATCATGAGAGAAAATGGATTCGTGATGAGTGTCTGTTGATAAAGATTTTGCGTCAGAACTCTGACTTGAGATTTGAGATCAAATACTTTTTTCATCGGCTGGACTAGAAAAATCTCTTAATGTAGAGAATATTAGAAAGGCAGTGAGGTCTGGTTCTAATCCATTTTTTTATTTTTCAGTAGATGAAGCAGATTTCGAAAATTTTCCTAAACGTTATTTTGTTTCTTATAAATCTGAAGATAAAGCACAAAATATCCAAGCATCATATTCAAGTGCAATTGGATGAGATGCAACTTTTATAAATGCAAAAGAAATCATAGCCATAGTCTTAGATGTAGCTCATAAAGTTCTTCTTATTATATATTTTTGCCTTGCTTATGTATCTCTTTTTTCTTTTCTAACTTTTCTTGTATCTATAAGCTTTCTTCGTAGTTTTAAAGATTCAAAACTAAAACTTATGCATATATTAGGATGATATAAAAAGTACCTCGAATGAGCTGTTGTCTGAGAATATATTTATCTTATGTTTTTCGGTCTTGTCATAGCTGTTACACTTTGAACTACTGCTCTATGAGTCTTGCAATATTATATTGATTATTTTACAGTTGATAGAACTTCTTATATAGAATGACTTTGAGTGATTTTTTGAATTTTAGGACTGATGTCTCTCTATTTATTGATTCCTAAAAAGAGGAAAATATAGTTTATAGCTTAATAAAAAGCAGAATCAAGAGATTCTGCTTTTTATATTGGATGATATAATTACACTAATAAGTAATATCTCTCTTAGAATTACACTTTTGAAAAAAATACTTCCAGCTTTCACTCTTGTAGAACTTATCGTAGTTATAACAATTATTGGTATCTTATCTACAGTATGATTTGTAAGTTATTCTAATTATCTGACGTGAGCCAGAGACTCAAATAGATATTCCCAGATGACGAAACTCTCTGATTCACTTCAAGTGTATGCAACCACTAAATCCCTTCCACTTCCAGACGACTACATAGAGATAACAGCGAGTTGAGCGAGCAATGTTATTGCGTACCAGTGATACGTATGAACAGACGTCCTAGAAACGATAGACTATACAAACGGAGGAAGAGATCCCAAAGATGACTCTTTTTATACGTACTATCTCACAAAAGACAGAAAATCACTTCAATTGATGGCCCTCATGGAAGAATCAGGAAAGGTGGCTCAAAATAATTCAACTCAATTACTCACTCATACAACATTTGCTGCAGATTATTCGAGTAGATTTCCAAAAGTTTATGGAAAGAAACTGTGAGTTTTCGTTTCAAATAATTCAAACACTTTTAATGCTCCCATTCAAGAAATTGCGAGTATTTGAAGTGCCTGAGTATTAGATATTAAAAATACTCAAGAAAATATCAGAGCTGTATTTTGAGAAGGTTTGGAAATAAGTTGAACAGGTTCTAGTTTAGTATTTTTAGGATCACTGTTAGATAAAGATTTATCGTATTTAGATTCAAGTCTTATTTGATACTGGGATTTTGAAACTTTAGAAAACGGAAAACTCAAAGATTTTAGTTTTCAAAATAATTATGCAAATTGTTATAAAAAAACTACATTAAATACATGAAGCCTAGTAGACTGTAATATTACTAAATGAGGATACAAAACATTTAATTGAATTGATGAATACATGGAATTGGATTTTGCTTTTCCATATTATTGAAATACTTGATTCTCTTCTTTTGTGAAATGAGTTTTATACGATAAATCTCTTAGCAATAATTTTGATACTTTTTTTTGAAACTATCGTTGAACATTTTGTTGAAATACTTGAAATTTTTGATTAGCAGTAAAAGCTAATTCTGAAAAAATTTCATACAGAGACTATTCGGTTGGATCTGGTGATCCATTTTTATTAGATTATAAAACTGAAAAATTATACAAAATAGCATCTATTTTTAAAACATGAATAAGTAAAAAGATATATATTAATTGAGATGATATATCAACGATAAACGTTAGTACAAGTAATCCTGAAAATTGATTATGTAAGTTTAGATTCTGAAATGATTATGGAGCTATGTGAGCAGAAAGTTTCTTAAGATGAGAAATAAATACCATCAGATTTTATAATAGAGCTTTAACTGAAAGTGAAGTACAACTATTAAATTTATTTTCTGACTAAAAATAAACTTAGTAACTCATAGCATTTATGACTTTGAGTCAGAGTTGAGCTATAGGCATAAGTGTTTCGTAGAGTCGTGTTTTGAGGAGTAGGACATCTGCGTGGATGACCTCAAGAAGAAAGTGAATGGGAAAATTATTTTCATACTGACTATAGGCATCATAGGCGACAGGAAATACCTTGTAACTGTGTGCTATTTCTTCTGCTATTTGTCTGTCTACACTATTTACTACTTCTGGGAGTTGAGTAATAGTATAGTTTTCATCGAGTTTGATATCTGTCCCATATGATTTTTGCATTTCAGCTTCATTTCAAAATCTATCTAGTTGTTCGTAGTAGGATTTGAGATATTCGAGATAACTGACATATTCACATAGTTGCGTGGTAGTTTCATTTAAAATATTGAGTTTATTTTGTATGCTTTGTGCATCGCTGAGTGTACATCAAACGGTGTTTGCTGAGATCTCAAGTCGCTGTAATCTTATCTTTAGTTGTCATCCTATAGAATCCTGGAGTTGCCCTGAACTCTCTTGTTTGAGTTGTTTTGAAAGAAAATCAATAGAGTTAATTTGTGATTGAATAATGGCACATTTATAGATATTTCCTATGTTTTCTCGATAGAGATTTTTAGCTCTATCGAGTGCAGGAGCATCTGAAACATTATTTTGAAACTCAGAACTTGTATCTCAAGCATCTTGAAACGGTTCAACGTTATAGGTAGGTTTTTCTGATGTATATTTTTTACAAATATTTTCACTCCTACAAGTGTAGAGGGCAAATCATCCTTGTCCAGCACATATTTCTTCTGCTCAAAAAGTTGATACACTATGAGTAAAAGTGAGAATTGAGCTCAGGATAAGAATGCTGTATTTTATTTTCATAGAGGGAATACGCTATATTTTTAGTTCAGTATAAAGATTGTTGAAAGTCACGCAAGTTTTTGCCTGCTTATTTGACTTTGTAGCTCTTTTTTTTAGTATAAATGCATATATTCATCTGATTTATTATATACTACAATGAAAATAATTTCCATATTCTTTATAACAATTTTATCTCTTGCATGGGGCTATACATCTTGGTATTGGTATACCTGTAATGTGAAGGGTTTTTGTAATGATACTTCTCAAGTTTTAATTGATTTAGATAGCAATAGCGGTTCTCTTGAATCTGATATTTCGCAAGAAAATATAAATACTGGATCTATAAATCAAAGTTCAGGGACTCAGAGTCTTTCTGCAACTGATGTTCTAATATGAGATGGATATGTTCCTCAATGAGAAAATATAGAAGTTACAGATGAAACAAAGACTCTTTCTTGAACTTTACTTCAAGAACTTCAGGAATCAGAACAAGAGGATACAGGAAATGATAGTATGAGTGATGCTGAAACAACTGATACAAATCCTACTACAGGAGAAACTCAAGACACTTGAATACTTTGAGTATGTTCTAATAACTTTGTTGGGCCTATTGCATTTGGTTGAGATAATAGCTCGACACAAGTTCGTTATCTCGAGAATTTTCTTGTACTGCAATGATATACAGCGAGTCAAAATTGAAACTATGATACTGTAGATTTTGAGTCTGTAAAACAGTTCCAACTTGATTATAGATCTGATGTACTTGATCCTTGGGGAATAGATGCTCCAACCGGCTATGTATTCACTACTACCATTTTAAAAATGAAAGATTTAGCTTGCCAATAAATCCTCAATGTACTATTTAATAAAATAAAATATAATGTTTGAATATTTACCTGCTGATGCCACACTCTACCAATCAACAATTGAAATACTTATTATTCTATGAGGAACTTTTTTGCTTTGAATTATGTTATGATGGCTTATAAAACCATCAAAAAAGATACATATCACAGATACTCAAAATAATACGAGAGAGGAAATTATAACGAGTATTCCTACAGGAGATAAAAATGAAGACTTATTGATTCCATGAGATATTTCAATTATTATTTGAATTGATTCTAAAATCCAAAAATTTTTAAAAAAGCATGATGTTACTTCTTTTACTGATATTGTGAGACTCGATGTTCAAGGTCTAGAAACACTTATACTTCAGGGATGAGAATCTTTTAAAAACTATATCCCTACTACTTGGCCAGATCAAGCTCGATTGGCTTCACTTTGAAAATGGAACGAACTCGAAGAATATCAAGAAATACTCAAAAAGTGAGATGAAAAAAATACTGTAGCTTAGGCTTCAGTATTTTTTTTCTTTAAAAGAGAACTTTTAAAAATATCAGGTTTATAAGAGGGACTTCTTATGATTTTTGATTTGAATCATATTTTTTTGAGTTCTTCTGGGAGTCTCTCTACAAACTTTCATCTTTGGTCGTAGCCAAGACAAATTACATGTGGTTTATATATTTCTAGCCATTTCATTGGATTACTGTTACTCCCAGGTTCAATTATTTCAGATATTTTTAAATTTCTGAGAGACTCTATTCTTTCATTAAGACTATGTAGGGGAGCCATTGATTTTATTTTTTTAATATTTTCATCACTTGCAACTATAGTAATAAGTTTATTTCCATATTTTGAAGCTTGTTTAAGATAATATTCATGTCACGGATGAATGTGGTCAAAACTTCCAAATGTCAGTACATTGAGCTCAGTTTCTTGGGCTTGTTTTTTATCCTGAGCTATTTGTTTTTTGAGATCATCAAAACTCTCAAATTTTTTGTTCTCTCTGATTTTTTTTAGAAGTATTATTTCGATATTTTTTCAGTAAATATCTTCGTTGAAATCAAAAATATGAACTTCAAAGAGATTTTTTCATTCAAGGTAGGTTCAAACTCAATTCCAGTATGTACCAGATATTCCAATCTTTGTAATATACACTCAAAAATCTACTTCTTTTGAAGTAAGAGAAATATTTGCTGTTGGGAATCATAGAGTTCTTCAAAGCTTTTTTCAATGAAGCACCTTTCAAGTTACAGTTTGAATCATAGTATTTATATTTCTAAGCTGGCTTGAAGGAGATTGAGACCAGAAATTGCCAGATTTTTATTTATTCTTTCTTCGACCTGTTTTGCATTTTCACAGGTCAGGATTCAGAAAATAATGGGGGTTGGATATTTCACGCTTGCATTCATAATCCCTCGAGCTGTTTCATTACATACATAGTCGTAGTGGCTGGTTGCTCCTCGAATTACCACTCAAAAACAGTATATGAGATCAAAGGTATTATGTTTCATAATTCTTTCTATCATAGCTGGTATTTCAAAAGCACCTGGTACTCTATATTTTGTAATATTTCGTATATGGTTTTCTTCTAGGACTCAAGCAGTAATATCTTCTAATTGATACGTATATTGACTGTTGAATTCTGCTGTAATAAATGCAACATTTATATTTTTTGGTATATTAGATATACTATTAAGTGTTTGTATGTAATCAGCCATTATTTTGTATTTAATATATATTTTCCTAGGAGATCGAACTCTATATTGAGAGTATCACCTATACTAAGATTTCAAAGATTGGTCCACTCTTGCGTGAGAGGAATGAGAGAAACAAGTATATATCAATTATTCTTTTCAGCAATAGTAAGACTGACTCAATTGAGTGCGATTGATCATTTTTGAATTGTGTTTTTTATGAATTCATCAGAAAACTCTACTCCAATAAGCAGTGAACCATCATGAATTTTTTCATATTTTATAATATTTCAAGTTGTATCGATATGTCCACTTACAAAATGTCAGTCAATTCGGTCAGAAACTTTAAGCGATCTTTCTATATTAAAATAATCTCACACTTTTTTATGAGCAAAATTTGTTTTATTTAAGCTTTCTTGCATAACAAAAAAAGTATATTTTTCTGCTGATACATGTGTAAGGGTCATACAAGCCCCATCGTGAGCTACTGATTGTCCTATACTGAGATCTTCTCAAAGTGTATTTTCTACGACAAAATTTCAAGAATCTACATGCAAAATTTTTGCTTTTTTTTCTATTATTCCACTAAACATTTTTTATAAAAGTTTTAATATTATTAGCAAGAGCAATAGTTTGCTTCTCGTCCTCATTTTAATAATATAAACATATTTATAAAATAATTTTGCAACTTTATGCTCATTCACCAAAAACTTCGGGCTTTTACGCTTGTAGAACTTATAGTTGTTATTACTATTATTGGAATACTTTCAACCGTATGATTTGTATCATATTCTAATTATTTATCATGAGCGAGAGATTCAAATAGAGTTTCTCAAATGATTAAACTTAATGATTCTATCCAGGTTTATTCTGCTAATAAGACACTCCCTCTTCCGGATGATTATATAGAAATAACTGCGAGTGGTGCTAGTAATGTTATAGGGTACCAGTGATATCTTGGTGTGGATGTTTTAGAAACTATTGATTATACGAATGGTGGAAAAGACCCTAAAGATCAGAGCTATTATACCTACTATGTTTCAAAAGATAGATCAGCATTTCAACTACTTGCTTTACTTGAAGAATCTACAGGTTTAGCATCAAACATACAATTAGGATCATCAGTAAACGCGATAAGTTATGATGAAAGATTTATTAAAGTATATTGAAAAAAATTAGGGATATTAACATCAACTGCTGCAAGTACTCTCAATACTCCGGTACAAGAAATTACTGGAACAACCAGTGTTGATATTGTAACCACTACCAATACTTATATTGCTCACTTATCTGATGATGATAAGCTTGAATGAACAGGAGCAGTTCTCAGAGCAGCCCTTCCTAATGCAAGTTGTAAGAGAATTAAACAAGTTGGAAAAGGAACTACAAGCTGAATTTATGCTATTAATCCAACAGGTAGTACGAGTATAAATGCTTACTGTGATATGGATATTGCTGGTGGAGGATGGACACTTGTTGCAAGAAGTGTTACAGGAGGAACGTGATGATTTGTTCTTACAACGAGTACAGGATCAGTTACAAACTTAAGTGCACCCTATATACTAGCTCCTAGCAACTTGAAATATTCTTCTCAATTATTTACTGCCTACTCATGAAATTATGATATTAGTAAATCGAAAGAAACAGCAACTACTTCTGCGAGTTTAGTGCAATCTCCTCATACTCTCAGTGTTTCTCTTATTACTGGTTGAGTTGTGTCTGATGGCTATAATGGGAAGACTGGAATGTTATTTGTAAAATAAAAAATAAAACATAAAAAAAACTCTGAAGTATATCTTCAGAGTTTTTTTATATAACACGAATTATTTCTTCAATCGTAGTAAATCACTTTAGTGCCTTGAGTATTCCATCCTCTTTCATGGTAATAAGGTCTCCATTTCTGGCTTCATGGATTACTTGTTCCACTGAGCCTCAACCTCTAATGATGTCTCTTATTCTATCATTGAGGGTGATTATCTCATATACTCCTATTCTTCACTTGTATCCAGAATGATTGCATTCTTCACATCCTTCTCAAACATAGAGTTTCATATTTTCACTTGGAAGAATACTCATTCATGTTTCTTGCATCATTGCTTCAATAAGCGCTATATCTTGAGCTGTTTTTTCTCTTTCAATTTTACAGTGCGGACAGATTTTTCTCACGAGTCTTTGTGCAATAATGGTATCAAGTGCTGAAGCAAGAATATACGGTTTGAGTCCCATATTTATAATCCTATCTAGAGTATCTGCTGCTGACTTAGTATGAAGGGTCGAGAGGACAAGATGACCTGTAAGGGAAGCAGATGTGGCTGTTTGAAGTGTTTCGAGATCTCTTATTTCTCCAACCATTATGATATCAGGATCTTGTCTTAAACATGCTTTCAGTCCAGAAGCAAAGGTGACTCAGTGTTTATCATCAATTTCAGATTGTACTATTCATTCCAGTTGGTATTCTATAGGATCTTCTAGAGTAATAATCTTTTTTTCTCTCGTATTGAGTTTATGGAGCATAGTATAGAGTGTCGTTGTTTTTCAAGAACCAGTTGGACCAGTCACGAGAACCATTCATGATTTTTTTGAGATAGCTCTTTCTATCATTCTTTTAGAAGTCCAAATAAATCCTAGTTCCTCAAAATTAATAACTGCTTTTTCTGAATCGAGTATTCTACACACTATATTTTCTCAATAAGCAATTGGAAGCGTAGAGACTCTCACATCAATTTTTTTATTTCACTCTAAATCAAAAGAATATTTCCCGTCTTGTGGAATATTTGAAATATTTAGCTTGAGATTAGAGGCATATTTTAGTCTTTCAACTATTTTTTTATATTCTGCTTTTGTAAGCCTAAAAATATCTACGAGAACTCCATCAATTCTAAATCGTACAAGAACATAGTCAGCAAAACATTCATAATGTATATCTGAACTTCAAAGTACCAATGCTCAGAGAGATATATCTTTTAAAACTCATTGTGTATCTTGTTTTGCAAGTCATTCCTTTACTTGTTTTTCTATTTTTTGAAATCGTGATGAAGAATACTCCCGTTCCTGAGCTTTTTCTAAAATTGCTTCTTTCAATTCTTCTGTGTCGACCTTTTGAGTTGATTTTTGAGCCATATTGGTGAATTAATAATCATTAAATTAAGTCTATCATATTTATGATATAAAAACAAAATTCTACTCTCTCATTCTCATAAATGTGAGATAGAAGGAAGTTGGCATTTTTTTGGAGTCTCTTGTAAAATATGTTATTATTTTATATATATTTACTTATCGATATCTAATTCATGGAGGGTGAAAAAAAAGTATTTGTTTCAGTTGATGGAGGACTGAGTGGAAATAAGAGAAGGAACCTTCATCTTACGGTAGGACTTCTCAGCTTTTCTACGATGATGTTCCATTTTACCACGGTATATTTTTTCACGCTTCAATTACAATCTTTGGCTCTTGTTTGAATATTTCTTTGACTTGGAAATTTATTTGCGTTTCTTTTCGATGTACCAATAGGTATCATGCAATATTATTTTCATTCCAAGACGCTCTATTTATTTGGGGTGATATCTCAAATTATTGCAATACTTATATTTTGAAACTTTATATTTGATGTTACAAACTTTATAGCCAGTAGTGTATCTGAGAATGCCGGGATATTGGAATGAGTCATGCAGTTTTTTCTCTGAAGTGGAGTGAATCTGGTTCTTCTTTTAATTGCTGCAATGTGTTATGGATTTACCAAGGAAGTCAATGATATAACTAATATCTCTTACGTTCTCAGCAATGCAACTCCTGATCAATATAAATCTATTATAGCTCAGAATAATCTCTTTACAGGAATTGGTTCTTTTCTTGGTCTGCTCTCTGCTTGATTTATTTTAACATTTTCTCCTAAACTTATAATTTTTCATATTCTTGTAATTATTATTCTGATATTTGTTCTTATGTATCGTTATTTTGATAACGAGAAATCAACACTTAATATACATGAAGTAAAGAAATTCCAAGTGTATTTTACCAAAGATTTTTTGAATCAAACAAAAGAAAATGTTGTACAGTCTGTCAGTAAATTAGATCTAAAAAATACCCTCAGCCAGAAGAGCTTTGTCTTCTTAAATCCAATCAAAGTCTCAAATGACATGATCACCATCTCTGAAATGAAATCAAGAACTTTAGAGAGTTTTAAAGAAATATACGAGACACTATGATATGCTTCTCGCAGTTATATTATAGTATACTGGTCATTTATAATGCTTTTAACCTTTTGATTTTGGGATACTTTTGCTACAACGTTTCTTATTGATTTTCTTGATCAAGTTCGGTCTGGTTGGAGTTTTATTCTACTTGGTATAATCGCTATTCCTGCTTTTGCTCTTCAGGATTTATTTTGAAAAATTGCTGATAGAGTTGGAGTTTTTAAAGTTGCAATTATCTGACTTATATTATCTGGAACATCACTTATAATTATGTCATTTTTTACAAAAGATATTCAATTCTTTGTAGTTATGTGACTCGCACTTGTTAATTCTGTATGATATTCTATATGTATGAGTCTATCGGTGGCAACTTTTTTGGAGACCTATAATATTACTTACGCAGAAAAAAAGTGACTCAAGCAAATTGATGCAAATGCTTCTGCGGCTCCTATGAAAATTCTTCAAAACTTTGCAAATGTCGTAGGATTATTCTTGTGAGGACTCATATTGTCACTCGCATGATATGGTGGATTCTTCTTTACATTTGGACTCTTTATTATTTGATTTTTATTCTGGTCCCTTTTTCATGCGACAAAAATAAAATCTCAAAATTAATGTGTATTATTTTGACGTAGGACAGAGAGTATGAGATACTAAGAGCATATATATTTTTACATATTTTCATGGTAGAGCGAGCTATTAAAAACTATTATACATTCTTTGACGAACGATTTAAAAATAGTACCTTTGTTGTTCTCGCAATTGCAGTTGTCATCATGAGTGTTGGTTCTCTTGTCTGAGGAGTGAATGCTTGAAGTATTCAAGCTAATACTTTACATGTTTCTCAGTCATTTCCTTCAAACTCAACTATCATAGTTATAGATGGACAAAAATACGGAATAGAGCTTACAAAAATATCTGAATAAAAATATTCCTCATAAAATTCACATAAGTTTTATCTCTCAGTTTTGAGAGATTTTTTTATGAAACAAAGGTAAATTTTAAATCCAAAAGAGAAGGGAATCACATTTTTTTAAGTTTGGTATCAAGTGATGAGTGAATCGTTCCACTCAAAAGTAGGAGCTCACTATTAACTAGTTGATTTTGCGTTTTAACGATAATTTTTTTTCAACGTATCTGAACTGATTTCACAATGATAGTGTTATTCATAGTATTTTGATACGTTTCTTGAACACAATGAGCAATGAGAGAAAGAACGGTAATTTCATCTCTTGAGTTTTTACGAAGTGATCTCGATATATCCATCTTTTTTTTAAATGAGTATGACAAATTCTCCTTTTATTTTTCAGGAATTTTCTAAAAAATATTTCTGTACTTCTTCTACACTACCTCTTTGATAGTCTTCAAATTTCTTGGTAAGTTCTCTCCCAACTACTATATGATGTTCTGGTCCAAAGTAAGTCGATATGTCTTTCAGTGTTTTTTGAAGTCGATGAACACTTTCATAAATTACAATGGTTTCAGTTTTATTTTCTGATATTCGCTTCAATAAGGTTTGTCGTCATTTCTTTACAGGAAGAAATCAGAGATACAAGAAATGATGAGAACTCATTCAGCTGGCACTCAGTGCTGTTATAACTGCGCTTGGTCCAGGAAGTGCTGTAATCTCAATTCATTTTTCTAATACAGCTTGGACCAGAGCATACCCTGGATCAGAGATACCTGGAGTTCCAGCATCAGAAATGAGAGCTACATTTTTCTCATTTTGTAGCATATCAATAATTTTTTCTACTTTTGAAATTCCAGAATGAGAATGATAAGAGAGAGTAGGGGTATCTATTTCGTAGTGCTTCAGAAGTACTCAACTCGTTCTTGTATCTTCACAGGCAATATAGTCTACTTCTTTCAGAATTCTCACGGCACGAAAACTCATATCTTCAAGATTTCAAATTGGGGTAGGAACGATATAGAACATAAGTTTTTTATTGGTATTAGAACACAGATACTTAATTTTTACTTTTTACCTATTCTTGAAAGTCTTTCTTTGATAGTATTGAAATCATAGTTTACATTACTGACTACTTTTTCCGTTTCTTTTTTGGTAAGTTCGAGTTTTTTATCTGAGTCTTGTTTGAATTCTCAGAGTTTTTTATCAAATTTATCTTCAATATTTTTAATAAGTTCTCCTTGTTTGTTTAAGAGCTTTGACTTGAGTTCATACACTTCTGTTTCTAAATTTCTAATTCTTCTATTCGTAAATACTTTTCCAAAACTGAGTCCTGCCCAGATAAGTCACATATATAATATGAAAAATAAAGTGATAGATATAACAATTGGAATATCAAATCGAAATAACCAAAAGAAATTTATTTCTCTCGAGAGTGAAAATATTCAGATATTAATAATCAATAGTGCTATATAGATGATAGCAGGAACAATAAGGAGAAGTTTCATCTTATTTTAATAATGAAGTAAATTACTCAGAATCCATGAGGGTATATATTAGACAATTTTTCTCATATAAATTTCAGATGCAGAGTTCGCGAGATAATTTTGTATCTTGTAAGCTGAGACTTCATTGGTGACGTTTTTCTCATATAGACTCTGAGTTTACAAGCTGTTCTAATTGTAGGAAAAAATCACTATCTAGCAAGGATTTTTGCAAAGAGGGAGTTGATCGTAGATATAGAGAAAAATGCAGAAGATATATACCATTTATCTCATTTGTTTTTATTTTTTGCAGTACTGCATAAAGTCTTCATAGTCAGAGTATATATTGTTTTGATACGACACTATATAAGCTCTTTTCTAATATTTTATTTTCAGGAGAATGAGAAATTCATTTTTCCTGGAGATACTTTCTAAATCACTTTGTTATCTTTTCTTCGACTAATAGGTCTAAAACTTTTTGATATCATATAATTACAGCTGTCCCATCTAGGTGATATCCATGTATCATATGTTCATAGAGAATTTCAGATGAGCTAATATTTTCTATTATTCCATTTGGTATTTCTTGTGGAGTAAAATCTGAAAAGAATTTCTGTATCTTCTCTGTTATATTATTTTCTTCTCATTCTATTTTTGCAGACTCATTATATACTAAATTTTTGCGTACTTCTTCTGCGTTTTTAATTTCTCTACTCATCCAATCCTGTGCATGTTCGAGCTTTTTTTGTAAATCTTGGGGTCTTAATGAATCTGTCATAAAAATGTTACATTATTCAAATTCTATATTCAATTTCCTTTGAAACAAAGGCTTTATCTCTTCCGTACTTGAGTCGTGAAAGTTCAATCAAAGCTTTTGCAATTTTAGGATCTCAGGCATCTAGATACGGGTTTGTTGGAATGATTGAAAAGGGAGTAGACGGTTGATTATCTATCGCGAGTTTCATTACTCCTTTGAACTTATCCATATTAATGAGATCAGTATCAGAAAAGGTAGGCTGGAAATATTTTGCCATAAACTCTCCATCTTCTGGACCGACTTTATAACTCATCACACTTCCCACATTCCCAAAGATAGCATTTTTAAGATTGAGACTTGATTTAGTAAGTGCATCTGACTTTTCTAATTGTCCTAAGTATTGATGTGCTAAAATAAGTCACAGTCGATATTTTCGTGCTTCAGAAAGTATCGACTCGATTGAAGGCGTAACATAGTTTTGAAACTCATCAATATAGAGGTAAAAGTCTTTTCTTTGATCTTTTTCCATACGTTGACGTTGCATAGCAGCTGTTTGAATTTTACTTACTATAATCATACCCAGAAGCTGAGAATTAATATCTCAAATAAGCCCTTTTGAAAGATTGAGAAGTATTATTTTTCATTCTTGCATACATTGCGCAATATTAAAGGAACTTTTTGTTTGTCCAATAATATTTCTCATAGTGGAGTTTGTGATAAACCCTGAGAATTTTGCTGCAAAATAAGGAATAATTTCTTGTTTTTCTCTTTGCCCCATAGAAGCATATGTTTTTTCCCACCATGCTTTAACAATTGGATTTTTTACATTTCGAACATGGTCTTTTTGAAAGTCGTCATCTGTAAAAAGTCTGATTATATCTGTGAGTGCACCACCTTGAGGGTATTCCATCAGAGTGAGACATCCATTTAAGAAGTAATCTTGAAGTCGTGGACCAAACACTTCGTTTCAAAAGAGTTTAATCATTATATTTGTTGCGTCTTGAGCCACCATATCTCGTTCTTCTGGAAGCGCTTCTAGAAGATTGAGACCAATAGGTCGACTCTCATCTGATGGATCAAATATGATAACATCATCTGCTCTTTCTCGAGGTATGAAGGGAAGAAGGTCTTTTACAAGATCTCCATGTGGATCCATAACAGCAAGCCCTTCTCAGTTTTTAAAATCCTGTCTCGCCATAGCTTGGAGAATAGAAGATTTTCAAGTACCAGTTTGTCCAATAACATAAAAATGTCTAAACCTATCTTCTGTTTTTATTCGGATTTCTTTTTTTATTCCTCTATGAATATTTTCTCAAAGTAAGAGTCCTTCTTTTGGTATATCGTTAGGAGCTTTTACTATTTTAAAGTTTTGCCACTTAATTTCTGGAGTTTCATTATACCTAATATGTGGAAAGTGAAAAAGTGATGCAAGTTCTTCTGTATTGAGAATCATTTTCTTTAACCAAAATGGCTTTGAAAAATATCTATAGATATAGTTTTTAATGAGTATTTTTTGACTATGATAGATAGTTGGAGCAAATTTATTGAAGTCAGGATGTGAAAATTGTGTAAAACTACTTATAACATTCTTGAGTTCTATTTCTGTATCCGATTGTTTATTTCACGTCGTAATAATTCTGATAATTACTTCATAGCCAGTTTTATCTCATTTTTCATCAACCGTTTTTGCTCTTTCTTGGGTGAGTGCACTTGATGTATTGTCTCATGGACTTTTATCATCAGAACTTTCATTTTGAAAAAACATTTCAAAAAAGAATCCAATGAGCTTCAATGGATTTAAGTTGAATCCTGAATTTTTTGAATGCATCATCGTGCTTGATATTTTTGCAGACTTACTTTGCCAATCATCATCAATAGGTTTAACGAGGATTTGAATAGCAGCCGATTGGTCTTCTTCAAGCTTAGAAAAAGCATTTGTAATATTATTTATTGGATCTGATTCAAGCTTTTGATATGTTTTGATAGGGTATGGAAAAATTCTTTTTGTATTCAGGTAACTTGTTGCAAATGCTTTTCTGTTTTCAAAGATATTTACTTCTTTCGTTTCTTCCACAATTGCGTCAGGATAAAAACCATTTATCTGTTTTTCTAATAGTTTTTTATAATCTTTAGAACAGGTAATATAAAAAAATATTTCGCTGTCATGAGCTATATATTCAAATGTTAGAATATCTTGTCATAGTATTTTTTTGAGAATTTTTGATGAATGAGTACTTTTGAGTGATGCCAGGAGCTGTTCCATCAGACCAATCATTTCTTTAAAATCTTTCGTTGTTTCTTTTTTGCTATCGGAGTCAGAGTTCTTTTTTGGAAGGGTTACACGAAGAAAAACCGTTTTGAGTGTACGGCTATAGTTATATCGCTTCTTTGACACATAGATCAAAAGAGAAACAGAAATAATTATCAGGGAAAGTAAACTTATAATTTCAAGCATATATTTGGGTTATATACATATAGTATACTCTATATTATCAAAATAATAAATCAAAACACGTCATAAAAACTAAAAATATTTTGACGAATGAGTATATATGTCTAAAGACTAAGAATATTCTTGTTTTTTTCTCTTTGACTTTCACTTCTTTTTTCTAAAATAAGTACTATTAATATTTTTACTTATCTTGCGTTGAAAATCCTTTTTCTTGATAATATTCGAAGTATGCAAAATGTTGGGGCATTGTTTCGAAATGCAGACTGATCTGGTTTTGAAAAAATATTCCTCACCGGTTGTACTCCTACTCCACCAAGAAAAGAAATATCTAAAACAGCTCTTGGATGAGAAAAAACTATCGATTGGGAATATTATAGCAATGCACTGGAATGTTTAGATGAGCTCAAAAATCAGTGATTTACCATATATAGTATAGAACTTGATACAAAAAGTATCGATTACAAGGAACTTTTTTGAAATACTCCAGCTAACTTAGTCCTTATATTATGAAATGAAATAGCTGGTGTTCAAAGAACTTTGCTTGATGAATCAGACGAAATAGTTATGATACCTATGTTATGAAAAAAAGAATCTCTCAATGTTTCTGTCGCAGGATGAATTGTTATGTACGCAACGGTATAAAATTATAAATTAAGGAAAAATTTTTGAAAAAAATATTTTGAATCCTCATATTCTGGCTTCTTACTTTGAGTACTACTTTTTGATCGAGTGCTTTAGTTGAAGATATATTTTCTGACATTTCCTCTGATTATATATATAGAGATGAACTTCAAACTCTCTATGATAGAGGAATGATTATTCCTGATGCTTCTGCTCGTTTTAATCCTGAAGCATTTTTGAATCGTGATGAATTTGTGTGAATTTCAATGGAGGTTATATGTGAGAGATGTATCGCTCCTCATACTGATTATGCCCTTATCGAAGAGTTTGCCAATACTGAGGTATATTTTGATATCAATCCCACTAATCCATATTTTTATTGTGTTGCTGAAGCAGATAAACAAAACTATGTACGGGGGTATGATATTTCCCAAAGCTGTGAAAATGGAACAACTCGTTTTTGAGAGCGACCATTTTGTCCCACAAACAGAATAAATTTAGAGGAAGCAGTTGCAGTACTTCTTCGTAATTCGGGTATTTTTACTATAGATGATAATCAAGCAGTGATATCTGGAATACTCTCTGGAACCATTACTCAAACACTTTGAAATGATGTCACTCCTACTGATGGAAATGGAAATCCATATACCTTTTATGGATATATAAAAAAAGCACTTAATTATGAAATCACAGAATATGATACTGCATGAAATGAAAAAATCCTTAAACTTCTAGAAACAGATTCTACTGGAGCTATAAATCCTAAACAATCTATCACTAAAGAGCAGTTTTTGAGAATGTCTTATATCGCTCTCAAATCTAATAGTTGTAATGAGCTTTCAAATGAAGAACTTGCTCTGAAAATGAATATTTTTGAAAAATCATGTCAGCCGTGACAAGTGAATTGTACACTTTCAGATTTAAATGATCCTGTTGATACTTATGATTTTGATGCTGATGCACAATGAATATGTGAACTATGAATAGAAGAACCAAGTGGATATGTATGGAGATTTATACATGTTGATACTGGTCAAGAGCTGTTTCGTTATTGAAAATTTATTGATAACTTTGAACTTAATTTAGCATGAGAATGGAAGGTCATGCTTAGAGTTGTAGATAGATGTTGACAGAGTAGTGAAGTTTATTCTACTATTATTGTTGATACTTGAGATCTTTCACCTCAACAAATAGATGTGAGTATTGATGTATATGATGATAGTTGTGCTTCGATTACAGCAAATTGTCCTACTATTGATTTCACGAGTGGGGAAACTGATGGAGACAATACTTTTGATTTTGGATGAAATGTAGATACGACCTGTAATGTCTGAACAGTTCAATATAACTGGACCTATACTCACGCAGCGAGTAATACGATACGAAAATCTAGTTGAATATTTCAAGATAATAAAGTATTTGATATTGATGGACTCTGGAATATCAAACTTGATGTTCGAGACTGATGTGGAAATACTGGAAGTGAGCAAATGACATATACTGTCTATCCTGAGACTCAAGAAACCTTTATTGATCTAGATATAGATATTTTTGATGATGCTTGTACGTGAGTAAATGCTAATTGTACAGAAATATTTTTTTCGAGTGAAGAAAGCGATGGAGATAATACCTTTGATTTTGCCTGAGATGTAGATACGAGTTGCCAGGTTTGAAGTGTGAGCTATAATTGGAAATTTCAGAGATCTGGATCAAGTGAAATACTCACTCGACAGTGAATGTATGTAGATAATTTTTCATTTTTAGATGCGTGAGTATGGAATATACAACTAGATGTTCGAGATTGATGTGGGCAAACTGCCAGCGAACAGTTAAGCTATATTGTTCCAGAAATACAACAAATAGATGTGAGTATTGATGTATTTGATGATATTTGTACTTCGATTACAGCAAATTGTCCTACTATTGATTTCACGAGCGGAGAGACAGATTGAGACAATACTTTTGATTTTGGATGAAATATAGATACGACCTGTAAGATTTGAACAGTTCAATATAACTGGACCTATACTCACGCAGCGAGTAATACGACACGAAAATCTAGTTGAATATTTCAAGATAATAAAGTATTTGATATTGATGGACTCTGGAACATCAGACTTGATGTTCGAGACTGATGTGGAAATACTGGAAGTGAGCAAATGACATATACTGTCTATCCTGAGACTCAA